>SLPW01000067.1 GCA_007131755.1 Myxococcales bacterium
GGACACAGACCCCTTTTACGTCGGAAGCAGGGGATGAGGATGGAGAAGATACGGTCCAGCGGTTCAGAATTCCCGGTGGGGGCGCGAAGCTAAAAACGGAACAACCCCGAGAGTCGGCGCAGCCTCGAAAGGCGATCCGCTCCCCGGGGCCGAAGGAAGATGCCGAGCCGTCGAAGGCCGACGATGATCAAGAAGGCGGCAAAGAAAGCGGCAAACCTCGGAGGAGGTCGCCGAAGAGCCAGAGTCTGCTTCAACGCATGGCGCGCAATCTGAAGGCCCGTAAAAAGAAGCAGACGGAGCCGAAACACTCCGAGGTGGACAGGGCCGAAGAAGAAGGCAAGACCCAAGATGGGAAGGCCTGGTTACCAGACCTGGGAGCCGGGTTTTCAGCGAAGAAAAAGAAAGGACGCACGACAACGGCCGGGGGAGGGCCGAAGCCGACGGGGTCGATGGCGGTTTCGGAACGAGTCGACAACAGTGGCCCGTCACTGCAGCCCGGAGCGCCCACGGGCACGCCGGAACGGACGACGACGGCAGGTGGGGGACCGAGTCCTTTTGGCCCGGTAGGCGGCGAGGATTCGGAGGGGCTTGAAGAGGACGAAAGCGGTGGCGAGCCAGGAAAAGATGAGGCGGAGAATACAACCCCTTCCGAACCTCGAGGAGTAACGGACGAGGAGGAACGAGGAGCATCGGCAGATCGAGCCAATCAGACGTTTATGGGCCGACCGGGAGCGTTAGATCTATTGAAGGTCAGCGAAGCTTCGGAGCCTTCCGTCGTCAATGAGGCAGAAGAGCAAGCCTCTTCCGGGCAACGAGGGCTTCGCAGAGCCGAGAGTCCGGGCACTGTCGGAGCCGGAGAAGCGAAGACGGCAGCGAAAGTCGGCGGGAAGGACAAGAGGGAAGACGATGGAGGGAGGCAAGTGGAGGCTCCAGCGTTGGGAGAGGAAGAGACAGCGGGAGGTCTTGAGGAAAGGACGAAAGGTAGAGAGAAGACGGGGCGAATCAAGACCAGAGGGCTCGACGATGATGATACGTCATCTCAGTTGAATCGTGAGGAATCGAAGAGTTCAAGCCCTGACGGTAGCGGCTCCAGTTCGTCGTCGACACCACCGCAAGAGGGACAGAAGGCCGTGTCCGTAGAGGAGATATCCCTCGACGAATTGTGGGAGCGGTCGAAGGCGGCTCCGGAGATGGGGATCTTGCGGCGACGGATCGATGCCGGGGTGGCATATGATCCGGCGCATCAGTTGAAGACGGGCTTTCGCGACCAGGTGGCCATCGCCGTTTCGCCTCAGGAAAAGCGGCTGGTGACGGCCGGACGCGGGGGAAATGTGGCGCTGTGGAGCGTCACCGGGGACAGACAGGTGCAGTTTTCGGTGGCCGACAGCAGTTGGATGGAGGTGGGTTTTGTCGACGGGGAGCGCCTGATCTATGGCGTGGACCACAGCGGAGGGATAGCTCTGTGGCTGGCCCCCACCAGATGGGACAGCGAGGAGGGGGCGATCTATATGGCACGAGTCGGTGTCAAAGGGAGCAGTGCCTTGTGTTGTGGAGCGATAGACGAGGAAGGGGAATATCTCTTGGTGGGAACAGAACAGGGACAGGCGCAGTTGTGGAGTCTCGCCAGCGGCAAATGTGTGCTTCTGTTGGAGGGGCACAACGCCGCGGTTTCGGCGGTGGCCTTTGGCAAGAAAGGGCCAATAACAGCCAGCGTAAATGGACAGATTCGATTCTGGAACCGACAGGGTTTTCAATATGATCAGATCGACGTCTCCGGTCGAATCACAGACCTGGTGGCCTCGGGAGGCCTGATCTTATGGACCGAGGCCAGCGGGGCGTTGCGATTGATGGCGGAGGGGGCGAGCAAAGCGACGAAGCTACAGGGTCACTACGGAGAAGGGAGAGCGGTGACCTTTCGAGAAGACGGGTATGCCGTGGCAGGTGGCGAAGACGGGCGCCTTTTGGTGTACGACGGAAAGGAGGCCGAGTTGGCCCAGGAGATCGCCATTCCCGCGCCCATCTGCAGAGTGGTCATGAAGCGTAAGGTGTTGGCGGCGTCCTGTGGCGGGGGGATGGTCTTCGTATTTCGCAGGGTGGCGAAAAAAGGGGATAAGAGATAGTGGGAGGCGAAGGCGTGGGGAGAGGTGAGCAGTCGTGAATCTGGAGGAAGTGTGGTGAAGAGCAGGAAGGTTGTTGTCGTGGCGCTGGCACTGATCCTGGTGTTGGGTCAGATGGCCACAGCGGCGTGGGGACATCAGGTGGATCGTGCCGAGCAGTTTACGGAGGTTCATCCGCAGACCGGCCAGGTGGAAAACCTGTATATGGTCTCCGCCGAAGATCTGGCTCACGAGTTGGGCCATGTGGTACACGGCCAGGCTCCAACGCAGGATCTGTTGAATGAGCTCGAGGAGGAGTTGGGAGCCTATTTCGACGACCACACGGCGGTGCGTGCCGACGACGAATCATGTGAACTCGAGGAAGCGGAATTCGTCGCCTACCCGGCGCCGGACGGTCGCCTTCACTATTACCAGTCCTGGCAATGTCCCGACGGGGTCCACGAGATCGAGCTGGAAAACCGGATCATGCACGATCATCACCACGGAGGCTATCGCCACCTTGCCCAGATCAAGGTGGGTGACGAGATCTATCCCACCGTATTCGAGCCGCAATTTCCGGCCTACGCGGTCTATCCGCAATTGGTGGGCGATGCGGAGCAAGCGGCGGTGGTGGAGGTGGAGCGCACCGAAGTGGAAGATGACGATGCAGAAGAGGAGCCCTCGGAGGAAGACGAAGTGGATCAGTCGATCTTGATGGTCCTGGCCCTGTTGGCGCTCTTGGGAGTGGTGGGGTTGATCGTGTTCCTGGAGCGCCGGTAGTCGAAGTGTGGAAGAATTTCCGGGGGGAGCGAGGTTTTCGCAACCGGACTGCTCCGGGACGACGGGCGTGTCGTAGAAATCATGGACAAGGGAACCATTTGGATATGAGACGAGCGATGGCACGACGAAGTGGAATGAGGCCGGCGATGATGGCTCTATTTGCGCTGGCTGTGTCGGCGGGAACGATCTGGAGCGCAACGGCTACGGCCGAAGAGGCGGTAGCTGGCGAGTTTAGCCGGCTCGTGGAGATCATGGAGGGAAACTCCCATCCCGTGAAGGGGCTGGCGGCGGCACACGAAGTCGGTGAACTTCGGCCCTATCTGGTGCCCGCCGACTATGTGGCACGCCTCAATGAGACGTCGAAGCGAGTGGACCATCCCCTGGTGGAGTTCGTGATCCGCCGCCAGGCGGCGCGGGCCGATCTGGAGCGCGGCGAAGGGCAGTTATACGCCGATGACACAGCGTTTGCCCGGGAGCATTCCTGTCTGGTCGACTGGAGCGTGGTCGGTCCCTTCGACAACCCTTCGATGCAGGGGTTCGAGGATCCCCTGGGACCGGAGCGCGGCGATCCCGGTCCTTATCAGGGCCGCTTCTCCGAGATCGACTGGCGCGAACTCGGCAGCGGACACCACCTGTGCGCCTATCGCCTGGGAAGGTGGGTGGAAC
Organism: Myxococcales bacterium; assembly: GCA_007131755.1. GTDB lineage: Bacteria > Myxococcota_A > Bradymonadia > Bradymonadales > Bradymonadaceae > SLJM01. The sequence continues at coordinate 3,543 of SLPW01000067.1, forward strand.
CGTCGTCTTCGTCGGTGGCCTATCTGTCGACGGTGGTGGAGGTGGAGGAAGCGAAAGAATCGATGTTGCTGGTGGGCTCGCGCAGTGCCTACCGGATGTGGGTCAATGGCAAGCCCCTCGGAGAGCGCACGACGGAGCACGGATTGGGGTTGGACGCCGAGGGCTGGAAGGTGGCGTTGGAGGCCGGGGAAAACGAGATCCTGGTCAAGCTCGGTTCTTCGGGAAGTGGCGCGATGAGCTGGGTGGCCCGCCTGGTGGACGAGGAGGGCCGGCCGCTCAGGGACTGGTCGGCCGCCGGAAGGGGGGCCGTCGCCGAGTTGGAGCGCTTCGAGGATGTGGAGGGGGCCCATGGTGGTGCAAAAAAGATCGTGGAGGACGGGGCCGATCGCTCACAGGACGCATCCACGAGACTTGCCGCGGCAACGCTGTGGAGCAGACTGTACTCCGATGACGGAAGCCAGCCCTGGCGAGACGTGGCTGAGGACCTGGCCAGGGACTCCCGCCAGTTGTCGCCCCGGGAGATGCTGTGGCTCGCCGAGTTATACGACGAGCATTGGCGACGGCAGGTGGTGCTCGACGAGGCGCTGTCGGTGGCCGACGGGGATCCCCTGGTTCAGTGGCGGCGCGCCGTGGAGAGAGGAGAGACCCTGTCGGAGCTCGAGGCGGAGAGAAAACGCCGGGAATTGGAGGCGATTCGCGAGCAGTCTCCGCAATTTTTGTTGGCCCTGGAGACGCTGGCCCAGTGGTACGATTCGCGCGGGGACTCGTCGAGGGCGTTGCAGGTGATGGAGTCCTACGAGGATGAGGAGCGGAGGGGCCGGCCGAATTGGGTTCGCAATGCCGCCCGGTTGCACGAGCGGGTCGGTGACAGGCGCCAGGCCGTCGAACTCCGCCACAGGGCGGCCGATCTGCATCAGTTGACGGGGCTCTATGGATTTACGCTTCTGCGCGAGACCATGGCCGGCGGCGATCAGGAGCGGGCCTTTGAATTGGTGAAGCGCTATCAGGAGAGGGCTCCCTGGTCGCAGCAGTGGTTCTTGCACGAGGCCAGGCTCCATCGCGTCGTCGGGGATCTCCAGGCGGCGCTGGCGGTGGTAGAGGAGCAGATCGAAAGGACTCCCGGGGATGCAGAGCTGCGACAGCGTCGGGCGGAGCTATTGATGCTGGCCGGCGATCGGGAGGACGCGATGGCCTCCGTGGAGGAAGCGATTTCCCTTCGACCGCAGGTGACGCGCTATCAGGAGTTTCTAGAGTTCTTGCAGCCCGAGCCCTCTCGATTCTACGAGCCCTGGGTGGTCACGGAGGTGCAGAACCTGGCCGACGAGTTCGAGGAGGGTACGCAGGACTACGATATTCTGGTGGACCAGGTCATTCATCAGGTGGCGTCCAACGGGCTGGCCAGTCAATTCGAGCAGCGCGTGGTTCGAGTGCTGCGCGACGAAGGGGTGGGCCGGTCCGGTCAGATGCGAATCTCCTATCGCCCCGGCGACGAGAGGGTGGAGGTGCTGGGAGTTCGGGTACATAAGGCAGACGGCACCATCTCGGAGGACTATGACCAGTGGCAGCAGAGCCGCACGCGTCAGTCGGCGCGCATGTACAACGACCGAGCCTATATCAACGTGCGGGCAAATGACGTCGACGTCGGTGACCTGGTGGAATTTCGCTACATCAAGCACGAGGTGGCCAACGAGAATTTTCGCGGCGATTATTTCGGCGATACCCGCTACATCCAGCGCACCCGTCCGGTGGGGTTTAGCCGCTACGTCGCCCATTATCCGAAAGATTGGGAGATCTTCTTTCGACCACCGCGCCACGAACACGAGCGCATGGACGATGAATTGCCCAACGGAGAGGCTCCGAAGGGACAGCGGGTGACGGCCTTCGAGATGCGCAATATCCCACGGGTTCACACCGAAAGCGATCAGCCGGGAAATGCCGACGTCTACGACTATATTTTGGCCTCCAACAAGAGGACCTACGACGAGGTCGCCACCTGGTGGTGGGAGCTCATCGAGGAACAACTCGTGGTGGACGATGCCATCCGGGAGACCGTGGCGGAGCTGGTGGAGGGGCTGGAGGAAGACTCGCAGAAGCTGGAGGCCATCTACGAATACGTGGTGCGAAATACGCGCTATCTGCACCTGGGGTTGGGGATCCACGGATGGAAGCCCTATCGAACGTCCACGGTATTTCGAAACCGCTATGGAGACTGCAAGGATAAGGCGGCGTTGTTGAAGGTGATGCTCGAGGAGGCGGGGATCGACGCCGAGATGGTGCTGGTGCGCACTCGCAGGCTTGGAGAGGTAGAGGATAAACCGGCGAATATGCACGTATTCAACCACGCCGTGACCTATGTGCCGTCGATGGATCTGTTTATGGATCCCACGGCGCGGTTCAACGGTCCCTACGAGCTGACGCAAATGGATCAGGGAGCCCAGGCGCTCATCGTACGCGACGGGGGAGAGGGCAGGTGGGTGACGATGCCCGTGGACGAGGCGCAGGACAATCTGGTGCGCGAGGTGTTGGAGGTCGACCTGCGCGACGGGGTGCCCTTGATGACGGCAACCGTGGAGGCTCACGGGGATCATGCCGTACGCGATCGGCGCAGATTCGAAGATCCGGAGCGGCGCGACGAGCTCTTCGAAGACCGACTTCGGCGGCGCTTTGCAGGGCTCGAGCTTTTGGAGGCGGAGTACGAAGATCTGGACGGGCTGACCGTGCCGACGACGATTCGATTCCGGGCCGAGGTGCCCGATGCGAAGCGCGGCGGCCAGGGCTCGGCCTCTGTGTATCCCTACGTGGCGCAGCCGGAGCTGCTGGACAGCATGGCTCGACAGGCGACGCGCCATCAGGACCTGACCTTCCGCGTCCCCTTCGCCCGCGAGGCCGAGGTACGCTACCTGCTGCCGGAGGAGATGGCCGTGGAGCGCATGCCTTCGGATCGCTCCATCGAATCTCCCTTTGGTGAGATGAGTGTCAATTACGAGCACGAGGGAGAGGAGTTGGTCGTCCACATTCGCTACTCCATCGAAGTCCAGCGGGTGGCGCGGGAGGACTATCCCGAGTTTCGGCGATTCGTGGCCGAGATGGACGCCGCGTTGGACGAGACGATTCGCCTGGTGGGGGTCGGGGAGTAGGGGGCTGGGCAAGGGGTGGTCGGTCGTAGGTGCTTGGCGCGGGATTGGAAATCGGAGAAGGATCAGGAGAAATGGTGAAAAGCGTAGGACAGGCCAAAAATCGAGGTTGGACGGGGTTGTGGATGGTGGTGCTGGTGGCGCTTGTCGCCGGGTGCGCCACGGCTCCCGAGGGGGAGGTGGTGCAGCCCTGGGAATTCGACGCCGAGGCGGAGTCGGCCTCCCTTTTCGTGGGTTGGCTCAACGGAGAGGACGTCGACGTCGACGATCCCGCCACGGCGGAGGAGGCGTTTTTGGCTGGCGAGGCCAGCTATTGGGAAGGGGACTGGGAGCAGGCCTATCGATGGTATGTTCGGATGCTGCGTGAGCATCCCGGTCACGCGCTAAACCGCTATGCCGCAGCGCGCCTGATGCGTCTTCGAAATGATATTGTCGACTTCTCGTCGCGTATGGCCCGGGACCTTCAGGGAGTTCGCTTCGATGACGAGACGGCGCTGACGCGAGTGGAGCTTGCGCGACTGAGCTTCGAAGTGGCTCGCGACGATTGGTCGCGTTCCGAGGTGGAAGAGCCCTTTTCGTTTCGGCACTCCGGGGTATTTCTGCAGTGGCGGGCCACCCCCGCGCTGTCGCCATGGCGCCTGTTGGACTTCGACGTGCCCTTTGGCCCCGAGGAGGAGCCTCGGCTGGCCGACGATTATCGAAGTCCCCAATTCACCAACGACGACGTGGCCAATCGATGGCCCACCAGAAAGGTCGTCGTCGACGGCCCTCGGCGCAGTCTGCAGCTCGGCTCGCGAGGGGTGTATTATCTGGAGAGCCAGCTCGTCGTCGAGGGAGAGGAAGCGCGCGAAGTGACGCTCAGTGGTCGCTTTCCCGGGGCCGCCCGGGTGTGGATAGACGGCGAAGAGGTCTTCGAGCGCCACGAGGAGGGCTATGAGTCGGGCAGGCTTTTGCGCCGAGTGACGCTGGAGCCCGGAGAGCACCGGGTGCTGGTGAAGCTGGCCTATCGGCCGGGCTCGCGGGATTGGGTGGAGTTATTCGCCGTACCCCTCGCCGGAGAGGTCTTAGGCGACGCCGGGGTTTACTCCAGAGCGGAGGTGGACACAGCCGGGGCGGGGATGGAGCTGGGGGGGCCGCAGCAGAAGGCAGAGGATTTGGAGCCGGTGCGCATCGACGGCGGAGCCGACGGGGACGGAGCGCTTCTCTATCTGGCCGCTCTCTCAGCGTATATGAGCGGAGATTCGCAGTGGTTCTCCTGGGTGTGGGAAGACCTCATGGAGGTCCATCCGGACTTCGTGCCGGGATATATTCTGCCTGCCCATCAGGCGCAGACGAGATGGGATCTCCCCTCGGAGAGCCGGGATGCGACGACTCTGTCCAATCTTCGCAGGGCTCAGGATTTGAGTCCGGAGAATCTATATGTGCTCGTAGAATTGGAGCGCCGGCTGGGAAGTCGGGCTTCCGATAGAGAGCGACGGGAACTTCTGGAGCGTGCCCGGGATCTGGCCGTCTTCGTTGACGGTCTCGACGCCACAGGGGCCAGCATCCCCGTTGGGCCCGATGGCGAAATATTGGTCGGCGATGTGGGGGCCTCTGAGGACCCCGATGTAAAAGGGAAGCTGCGTCAGTTGCGACCTCTCATCGCCTGGGCGCGGTATCTGGACGACGAAGGATGGTCCGATGAGGCGGAGAGCGCCTGGGGAGAGGTGCTCGGTTTTGCGCCTGGAAATTGCGAGGCCATCCGGGCCATTCAGCGCTCCTATCGTTCGCGTCACTACTTTCCGGAGATGGAAGAGATTTCACCGAAATGGCGCAGTTGTACCTCCGTCGTGCAGCGCTGGCTCAGTGATCATCCCGATCGGCTCGAAGAGCGAGTCGACGAGGCGCGGCGCCAGGCCAGACGATATCCCTATAGCGTCGGACGCCTGGCGAGCTATGCCGACAGCCTGCGCGCCGTCGGAAGGAATGAGGAGGCGGTGCAGGTGCTCGACGAGGCGCTCGAGCGGCTTCCCGACAGTCACCGGCTGTGGGAAGCGCGCATTGAGCGCGCCGTCGCCGAAGGACAAAAAGAGGAGGCCCGGGCGTTGATCGAAAGGGCCATCGAAGTACTTGGCCGCAACTCGAATTTGGAGTGGCAGAAGGTGCACCTCGGTGGGGAGATCCCGCTGATGGATCTTATGCGCGACGGCCGTCAGGCGGCCCTGGAGGAGGTGCGGCGCAGAGGGTTGGAGGAGGAGGTCGACGAAGAGGACCTGGGCGAACGCTCCATGGTGCTCGACGACGCCTATTTCGTGGTCGACTTTGCGGCGCGACATTATATGGAAGACGGATCGTCCTGGATGCTCACTCACCAGGTCACGCGGGCCATGACGCGGGGGTCCATCGACCGGTTTGCGGAGATGACCGTGCCACGAGGCGCAAAGCTTCTGAAGGCGCGCACGATCAAGCAAAACGGGGACGTCCTGGTGCCGGACGGAATGTCCGGCGACTCCACCTTCAGTATGCCCGGGCTCGAAGAGGGAGATATGGTGGAGGTGGCCTACCTTCAATTTTACTCTGGTGGGGAGCTGGCAAATCATATCGACGGAGGACGGTTCTTCTTTCAGATGACGAATATCTCCTCTCGCCACAGCGAATACGTCGTGATCGGGCCCGACGATCTGGAGTTCGAAAGCGCAAACGGGGCACCTGAGCCGGAGCGCTTCGAATATCAGGGGCGCCATGGATGGCGCTTTGTAAAGGAGGACAGCCGTCGTCCGCGAAGCGAGCCGCGCCGGGTGAGCGCCCAGGAGTATTTGCCCTGGGTGCGCGAGGTTCGCGTTGGAGTCGACGCGGAAGTGATGGATACGGAGCGTCGTTATATGAAGGAGACGATCCGCGGCAGCACGCGTCCGTCACCGAAGGTGTATCACGTCCTCGAGGAGTGGTTGGGACGCCCCATCGACTCCGCAGCGTTGAGCGACGACGACGTGCGCGCCCTGTTCTACGGGGCCGCTGCCTGGTTCCGAAATATCTCGCCGGGGTCCTTTTCCACAGACGCCGCCCATGCGCTGGAGCGCCGACGGGGAAGCCCCCATATCGTGCTGCATCTGGCGTTGTCGATGGCCGGAGTGGACAACGAGATCTACCTGGCCAGAAGCGACGAATTCTCGCCAATCGTACAGACCGTCGGTGAACTCGGGCGCTATCGAGAGACCCTGTTGCGGGTGGTGATGCCCGACTCCGGGGAGGTGAAGTGGCTGCATCTGACGCGTCGCGACGCCATGTTCGGAGCCGTGGAGCCGGAGTTCGACGGACAGGACGCTGTGTGTATCACCTGCGAGACTCTGGAGCGCGACACCGTAGCCATGAAGGACGAGCTTCGGCCCCGGCGCCACATCGACGTCAGCGCCCGCCTCGCCGAGGACGGGACGCTTTCGGGGACGTTGGAATACGAATTCTACGGTGCTCGCGCCGAAAGAGTTCGTTCGGCGCTTCGGGATCGGCCCGACGAGGCGGATCGAATGAGTTATTTCGAGCGCGTCGTCACAGACCAGCTCTCCGGTGCCGACGTGATGGGCTACGAGGTCTTCGATGAGGCGGAACCGGATCGACCGCTTCGCTTCGTCGTCGAATTTGAGCGCCACAACTTCGCGCGCCCGCAAGACGGAGGGCTCGTGGTGGATCAAAGCCTGTTTCGCGAGGCCATGCAGCGCATCTACGCCCGCCCCGCCTCGCGAACGACGGCGATGTTCGTGGGCTACGAGCGTGTCCAGAGCTACTCCGTCGACATCGAACTTCCCCGGTCTGCGAAAAACGTCGACCTGCGCGCCGTCGACGTCACCGACGCCGACACCCGCTTCGGAGGCTACGAGCGCCGAAGCTGGATGGAAGACGGCGTCTTTCACATGGAATCGGCGATCAACCTTCCCCGCCAGAGGGTGCAGGCCGTCGACTACCTCGAGTTCCGCGAGTGGACCCGCGCCATCGAGGAGAGCGGCCAGTTGTGGATGTATGCGGAGATCGGGGGGGGATGACTGGAGTAGCCGGACCGGTGCCCCCTCCGCCTCGCGCTGTACTACGCGCTCGGCACCTCCCATCGGGGAGGGGATGTGGGGCTTCGATGAGCCTTTTGCGCCCTGCGTTGGGTTCGCCTCGGCAAGCTCGGCGGGCGGGCAGGCTGCCCGCACTCCCAAAGAATTCCTCGACAGCGAAGCACGTCGGGCCGACGGCGATACCAGATCCCGGTAGCACGAGTCGCCGGTACCGTTTGTGGAGGAGTGCTCAAGCGCATTCAGGAGAGGCTCTCGGACATTGACGCGGGGCGTACGAAGACCCACGAAGAAGTGCGTGACGAGTTGGAGCGATGGCTCGAATAGTCAGGAGTGATTCGGGGACCGATGATCTCAGGAAGTATCGGTGAGTTCTACGAGCGCCGGCACACCTCCGCGCAGGGACGCCTTGTGCTCCCGAGCACCTCAGGCGCGCTGTCCGCGCCTGACTAATGCAGCCACGTGCCTTGTGCTCGTGATTCGCACGTTCGGATTACCCCATACCGTCGCCATCACCAATATTCGGATCACCCCATACCATCGCCATCACCAATATTCGGATCACCCCATACCATCACCATCACCAATATTCGGATCACCCCACACCATCGCCATCACCCACACCCGCATCACCCCACACCATCGCCATCACCCACACCCGCATCACCCCACGTCCAAACCACGGCCATACGGGGTCAACCGAACGTGCGTGTTCATGACGGCACGGGGTTTTCCGGACGTCCGTTTCACGAGGACAAGCCACGTGGCTTTCTTCGTCGGCCTGAACCACGGCCGATATGCTCGGGAGCACAAGGCGTCCCTGCGCTGGCGTGATTCCGGCGATGCGGGGTTTTCCGGACGGTGGTGGTTACGGCGGTACGGGGTTTTCCGGACGGTGGTGGTTACGGCGGTATGGAGTTCCCCCGCTTTCGTGGACAGGATATGATTTGACTGTCAACGAAAGCGGGTCAACTTCACAATCTTGACTCCCCCGCGAGTCAAGCTCGCAGGGGCCGAAGCAGCGGGCAGGCTGCCCGCGCTCCCAGGAGTCAGCGAATCTCGTCGATGGCCTCTTCGATGCCGTCGATGGTCAGGGGAAACATGGGGAAGAGGTCGCCGATGATCTTGGTGGTGTAGGAGCCCCACCAGCGGGGGCGGTCCGGGTTTAGCCAGGCCGTGCGGGGGACGGCGTCTTTGAGGCGGCGAAGCCAGGTGATGCCGGCGTCTTCGTTGAAGTGGAAGTAGTTGATGGAGCCGCCGGCCTGCATCAGCTCCGGTGGGGCCATGGCGGCGTCGCCGACGACGATGCAGCGCCAGCTCTTGTCGAGATTTGCCAGCACTTCGCGGGTGGGCTTTCCCTTTCGGCGCGCCATGTCGGTGTAAAGCGTCTCGTAGGGGCAGTTGTGGAAATAATAGGCCTCAAATTTCTTGAAGTGGTGGGCCTTGTGGGCTGCCGAAAAGAGCTTGCTCGTGCGCTCGGAGTGGGGCGTCATGGAGCCGCCGACGTCGGCCAGAAGCAGGAGTTTGACCTGGTTTTCCCGGGGGGCGCGAAAGACGATCTCGATATCGCCTGCGTTTCGGGCCGTGGCGTCGATGGTTCCGTCCAGGTCCAGTTCTTCGGCGCGTCCGTCGCGGGTCAGGCGGCGCAGCTTGCGAAGGGCGACGGCGATCTGGCGGGTGTCCAGGACCTGGTCGGTCCTCAGGTTTTTGAAGCGGCGCTTCTGGGCGATCTGCATGGCCGTTCGGTTTCCGCCGGGGCCGCCGATTCTGACACCCGAGGGGTGTTTTCCGGAGTGGCCGAAGGGGCTTGTGCCGCCGGTGCCGATCCAGTGGCTTCCGCCGTCGTGGCGCTCGTCCTGTTCGGCCAGTCGTTCCTCGAATTGGCGGCGTAGCTCGTCGAGGTCCAGTGATTCGAGGTGGGCGATCTGTTCTTCCGTCAATTCGCGCAAAAAGCGGGCTTCTTGTAGCCAGTCCAGTAGTTCGTCGGTGATCTGGGCCCGTTCGTTGGGATGGGTGAAGGGGCGGTCTTTGAAAAATTCGGCGAAGGCGGCGTCGTAGAGGTCGAAGTGCTCGACGCGCTTTACGAGGATGGAGCGTGCCAGGGTGTAGAAGCGGGTGAGGCTGGCGGCGGCCAGTCCCTTTTCGAGGGCCTCGATGAGGGTGAGGAATTCCGTGGGGGAGGCGGGGATGCCTCGTTTTCGAAGGTGGAAGTAGAATTCGACGAACATAGCTGCTCAATCTGGTTCACCGGCGGGACAAGCCCGCCGGGATCTGGGGGGTGAACGCGATCTGTAGCTGTTCAATCTGATTCACCGCGCGGCGCAAGGCCGCGGGGGTCTGGCAGGTCGCGAAGTCGGGAGATTATCCAGAGCGTCGAAGGGTGCTGAGGTCTTTCTCCTTCTTGAGCAAGACGCCGAGGAAGGGAAAGTCGCGGTTCAGGCGGTCGATGTCGAGGCCGGAGCGTACCAGGGCGCCGATCCAGTCGATGAGTTCGCTCGTGGATGGGTGCTTTCGAAGCTGCGGTTGCTGGCGAAGCCAGTAGAATTTTTCCAGGCAGCGCTCCACGAGTTTGTCGTCGACGTCCGGGTGGTGGACGGAGACGATGCGGCGCATCAACTCGGGAGAGGGGAAGTCGATGTAGTGGAAGATACAGCGGCGCAAGAAGGCGTCGGGCAGCTCCTTTTCGGCGTTGGAGGTAATCAGTACAAACGGGCGGTGTTTGGCGACGATCTCGCGGCCCGTCTCGTCGATGACGAAGCGCATGGCGTCGAGCTCGTGGAGGAGGTCGTTGGGGAATTCCAGGTCCGCCTTGTCGATCTCGTCGATGAGGACCACGCAGCGCTCGTCGGCGTCGAAGGCGCGGCCAAGGGGGCCGAGCTCGATATAGCGCTCGATATCGCTGACGTCGCCGTCGCCGAAGCGGCTGTCGTTGAGGCGCTGGACCGTGTCGTAGTGGTAGAGGCCGTCGTCGGCGTCGGTGGTGGATTTGACGTGCCAGCGAATCAGGGGCATCCCCAGAGAGTCGGCCACGGCGTGGGCCAATAGGGTCTTGCCCGTGCCCGGTTCGCCGCGCACCAGAAGGGGCTTTTCGAGCGCCAGAGCGACGTTGACCACTTCGCTCAGTTCGGTGCTCGAGATATAGGACGAAGTTCCGTCAAATTGCTGGGTCATGGCTCGTACTTCACAGAAGTGTGATGAATTTCAATAGGCGGCGAATCGTCGAAGGTACTGTAGTGGACGGAGGGTTCGAACGGAAGTCGAGGTTGACCGACGCCCCCTCCGACCCGCCGACAGGGAGGGTTTATTGCTGGTCCGGACATCGGTGTGAACCTTGACGAAAAAAGAGGCCGTGCTAGGGTTGATTCGATGTGACTTGCTGAATTCAGAAGCCGGTAAAAACGCATGAAACAAATGGCACGATGCATAACGATCGGATGGCTCGCCGCAGTGGTAATGGCGGGATGTTCGACGGGCGATCCCCTCGCTTCAGAAGAAGATAGCGGAGGTGGCGCCGTATTGGAGTCCAGTTATGGGGCTCTGATGGCGGAGTTCGCCTATCCACGCCCGGGAGAGGAACGGGGAGTGGAGGTGCAGGCTCAATTCGTGGACGCCCGGGGCGTGGCCATCGAGCCGGCGCTGGAGGCGTTGGAGGTATGGACACCGCGGGCCGGGGTGGAGGTCGGCGATTGCCAGCTTCGCCACCACGGCGACGATATCGCCGAACGGGCCGGGGAGCCGGCTCATCTCAGGCTCCATGACGTGGGTGATATCACCGTGGAGTCACCCCGAGAGCAGGTGGTTTTGGAGCCCACCCATCTTCCGGATCTTCTGGGCTCGTTTTACGGTGTCATCTACGAAAGCCAGTGGACGGAAGACGCAGCGGAAGGGTTCGTCGATTATTATCCCGGCGAGGAATATCGGTTCTACGCTCCGGGGTCGACGCAGACGGGGGCATTGGAGGCGGCGATGACGGCTCCGGAGCCCATTGCCGTGGTGGGAGCCAATGGCATCGAAGTTCGCGACGAGACGTCGATGATCGTCGGGACCGGTGACAAGCTGGAGCTTGTGTGGACCTCGGAGGGACGGGCGTTGAGTGGTGATGAGATCTTCATCGACCTGTCCACGGGATACGGTCCGGGGCATGTGCGAGCGCAGTGTCGAAGTGAGGATAACGGAGCCTTCGCCGTACCCAGTTCGGTGCTTCGCGAACTCAGCGGCGCAGGCGATACGGCGACCCTTGAGCTTCGACGAGTGCGGCGCGGAGCGACGACCATCGATGGACTCGATACGGTGGACGTCGTCTTCGCGACCAAAGATCGAGTGGAGCTTCGCTTCCGCTAGGGAATCGGGCCTTCGGTCCCTGCAATCAGACAATCAGACAATCAGACAACGAGGACAGGATGCAGCGCGGTGAATTTCGCGAACCGGTGATGACGCTCGTATTCACCTGGCTGACCTGCGGAATCTACTATTATTATTGGATGTATGTGGCCTCGGAGGAGATGAACGCCGCATTGGGGCGAAAGGAATACGATCCGGCCATGGAGATCGTGCTCAGCCTGGTGACCTGTGGAATCTGGCTCATCTGGTGGGATTGGCGTATGTCGGAATCCATCGTCGAGCTGGAACAGCGCTGGGGTCTGGTGCCGAAGATGGAGCCGGCATTGATGTTCGTGACCAATTTCCTGGGGCTGGGACCGCTATTCTATCAACGCTCGATGAACCACGCCTGGCAGTTCGGTGATCCCAACAGAGCGACGAATCAACGACTGGAGCAGGGCTATCCGGGGCCGCACCAGCCGTCGGCCCCGCAGCAGCCTCACCGACAGCTCAGCGACGGCACAGCACAAGATCCTCCCGGCGCCGATGGCCAGTGGAAGGACCCGAGCCCATGGGAGTAGGCCGTGACGGCCGACGAACGAAAGCGAGTGGAAGAAAATGTGGGGAATCTGGCGCCGGTGGTGTGGTTTCTGGCCCTTGTCGCCGGGGGTTGGGTCGTGCCGCAGACGCCGGCGTCGAATATTATATTATGTCCCATGCTGGCGTTGACCGATATCCTGTGCCCGGGATGTGGGATGACGAGATCGGTGACGGCCTTCGTGCGCGCCGACGTGGAGGCGTCGGTGCTCAATCACGTCTTCGGGCCGATTCTGATGCTCGGGCTGGCCTGGGTGTCCATGCTCCGCGTGGGCGACCGGGTGGCGAAGAAGCCGGTGCTCGAGCCGCTGCGTCTGTGGTGGGCGCGTTGGTCGACGCCGGTGTATTTGACGGTGCTGCCGATCTTGTTGGGTTATTGGGCGGCGCGTCTTGCGGGGTGGATTCCGGAGCCGCTGTAAATCTTCCGTTCGGGTAGAAACCGTTGAAAATCGAGGGTATGGGAAGCCCGATCCCCAAATGGTAGTTGGTCCGCTCAAATAGGCGTACGTGGGGTAATCACCGTCTTCGGGACCACCGGCATGGAAGGTACGGGGTAGCGCGGCGAAGGATGGCGAAGGTATGGGGCAAATCAGCGTCCGCCTATTTGTGGCGCCTGAAAAGCGGCGCGGAAAGGCCATTTGTGGAGAGGGCATCGGAAGAGTAGGGATGGCCGTGGAAAACCGAGTTCGTGGGAAGCCCGACCCCCAAATGGTAGTTGGTCCGCTCAAATAGACGTACGTGGGGTGAGCAAGGCCTTCATTGTCGGGAGATTGAAGATACGCGGAGCGACGAAATTCATCAGGTCCGAAGTTGTTTTTGTGTTTCTTGAGCGTTACGATGGCTCCATAAACTAAGAAGTCGAAACCGGTTGTGGGGAGGAAAGAATGAAGCACTGCTATTGGCAGATATACATCCACTTGGTGTGGAGTACGAAGAATAGATCGAATATTTTGCGAGGACGATTGGAAATCGCGGTGCACAGGGCGATTCGACAATCGATTCGAGACCAGGGCATGGTTCCAATTTGTGTGAATTCCGCCTGGGATCACACGCATTTATTGGTCAGTTGGAATCCTGGGGTGGCGATAGATAATGCGGTCGAAACGCTCAAATCTTGTTCGGTCGAAGCCTGGGAGAAGGTACGAGAGAAGAACTTGCAGGATGCTCCAAGCCTGAGGTGGCAGCGGGGATGGTCCGCTTTTTCGGTAAGTCCGGGAAAGGTGGGGTACGCAAAGAAGTATGTGGCCAACCAGAAGTCTTTGCATCGCGCTGGAGCAACGATAGATCGTTATGAGACGCTCAAGGATCACGGAGACAAAGCGGGCTTTTAAATCCACCGACGAGCGAGGAGAGTGGGAAGCCCGACCCCCAAATGGTAGTTGGTCCGCTCAAATAGACATACGTGGGGTAATCACCGTCTTCGGGACCACCGGCATGGAAGGTACGGGGTAGCGCGGCGAAGGAAAGCGAAGGTATGGGGTAAATCGGCGTCCGTCTATTTGTGGTGCCTGAAAAGCGGCGCGGAAAGGCCATTTGTGGGGAGGGCATCGGAAGAAATGTAGTGGCTGTCGAAATCGAGGGTGTGGGAAGCCCGACCCCCCAAATGGTAGTTGGTCCGCTCAAATAGGCGTACGTGGGGTAATCACCGTCTTCGGGACCACCGGCATGGAAGGTACGGGGCAGCGCGGCGAAGGATGGCGAAGGTCTGGGGCAAATCGGCGTCCGTCTATTTGTGGCGCCTGAAAAGCGGCGCGGAAAGGCCATTTGTGGGGTGCCGTAGAGGCGTTCGTGGACTAGCTGACAAAGTTCAATGCAGCGAGCCGTTGTCCAGAAGAGCGTGGGTCTTCAGGACCACTTCGGCGTAGGCTTCGCCAAGGGCCTGGCGGAGGAGGTCTTCGAGGTCGTCGCCGTCGAGTCCTCGACGTGATTCGTCGGTTGCGGTGGCGGCAAATCGTCGTTCGAAGACGAAGCGGGGCTCGGGAAAGGTGACTTCGACGTCGAAGACAGCCAGAGCGCCGCCGCGTCGTCCGAAGGACTCTCGATTGACGATTTCTCCGGCGAATTGGACATGTCTCACCGTGACATGAGGATGAGCATCGGTTTTTTCGTCGTAGACCAGAAAGCCCGCTCGTTCGAATTCGCGGGTCAGCCCGTCCAAAAGCCATTGATCATGAGGCGGATCAAGGACGACGTTGCCACCATCGCTAAAGGAGACGGAGCCAATGGTGGTGCCCGTGCGGTCGCCATATTCGCTCTGGAGTTCGATGGACACAGCCATGGGGCGTTCCGAGTGGAGCTTTCCTTCCAGGGATGGCTGGTAGGGAGAGCTCATCTTATGGCTGCAGGCGGCGCAGAGTGTGAGCAGCGACAGCAGGAGAATCATCGCAATGCGCGGGCTTGCTGCAGGCGAGGCAAATCGTCGAACGCTGGATTTTTGCATGGCAGGTCGCAATGGGCAGGGGTTATCAATTTCGCGGAAGGCCCCACAACAGCATGAGTGAATCCGGCTCACCCAGGCCTTCGGAGACCGTGATGGTGGGAGTTTGCTCGCGCTCGAGGTCGCGGGCGTCGCGGGCGACCCGGGGGGCGATATAGCTGTGGAGTTCGTTCAAGGTGATGCGTCCGTCGCCGTCGATGTCGGCACGAGCTTCGCCGAGGGCTCGGATGAGGTGGCTGGTAAAGAGCCCCCGGTCGCCCTCTGCTGTGGTGCCGGAGATCTCCTGAGCTCCCGAGGAGGCGATGACCGCCACGCGCGATTCGTTGGTGGGCTCGACCTCCTGAACCGGCACCAGTGGACGGGTTCCCTCGGGCAGCAGCGAGCGGTCGCCGGAGCCGGAGAAGCAGGCGTCGACGAAGGCGAAGATCTCTTGCGCCGGGGTCTGCTCCAGGCTGTCCAGAATTTCATCGAGGGCGATGCCGCTGTGTTCGATATTCTCCGGCCGGCCCTCATAGGGCAGAAGATAGGATTCACCGCTTTGAACCTGAGGGGTGCCGTGGCCGCTGAAGAAGAAGTAGATGCGCCCGTCGGAGTCGACCTGCTCCTGTAGCCGGGTCAGGGTGGACAGGATATCGCTGCGAGTGGCGTTTTCGTCGACCAATAGATGGATATTCTGGTCGGGGACGCCCATGGTGGTCTCCAGAAGTTCGGCGAAGTCCTCGGCGTCGCGGCGCGCCCCCGGGGTGGGAGGTACGCTGCGGTAGGCGTCGATACCGATGACGAAGGCGTGGGCCTGGGGCTGGGGGGCACCGACGATGAGGTCCAGGGCCTCCCGTGGAGGCGGCTCAGCCGGCGCAGTCTCCGGAGCGGAGGGAACGGGCGTGGGCTGCTGGAAGAGGGCGACGTATTCGGCCTCGTCACCCTCCACGGCGCGCCAGCGCTCGTCGCTCTCCTGATTTAGATCGACACTGAACGAGGTGCAGGCCACGCAGGTGGCGACGACGAATAAAAGTGGCAACATCGGTCTAGATTTCATCACAAATCTCGCGGCGGTCGCGGTAAGGGACCGGTGTAGACTACGGGAGTGCTGATTTTATTCAAAGAGTGGGGGGATTTCCAAGCTCACTCCTCACTGAGATCATGTCCGAGAAAGACGCCAAGCGCCCGATTGGCGAGGCGATTTCCCGAGGTGGGGGCGATTCGCCTGGCGAGGTCGAAGAGGCGGGCCTCGGGGGTGACGAGGACTCGGTGTTGGTTCTTGCGAATGGCCGTGACGATACGTTGGGCCACCTTTTCGGGAGCGCAGCCATTACGCTCGAAGTAGGCCCGGCTATCGGCGGCGAGTTGGTCATCGCTGAACTGAGCGGTGTTGACGATATTGGTGGCGATGCATCCGGGATGGACGACGGTGACGCCGATAGAGGTGTCCTTCAATTCCTCGTGGAGGGTTTCCGTGAGGCCTCGTACGGCGAATTTGGAGGCGCAGTATGCGGCCTGTCCGGCGGTGCCGACGATGCCGAAGGCGCTGGAGATATTGACGATATGGGCCTCGTCGACGCGGCGCAGATAGGGAAGGAAGAAATGGCAGCCGTGGATGACGCCCCAGAGATTGACGTCGAAGGTGCGGCGAAAGTCTTCGAGGCTGTGATCTTCAAAGCGGGCGGTGACGTTGATGCCGGCGTTGTTGACGACGATGTGGACGGCACCAAATTCGGAGATCACTTCGTCGGTCAGCTCTTCCATGGCCCGGGCGTCGCCGACGTCGGCCTCGTAGGCCTTGCAGCGCACGGAGGTTGCCGGCCGGTCGGAGCTGATGCGGGCCAGGACCTCGGCCAGGCCATCGGTATCGACGTCGACGAGGGCCACGTGGCAGCCGGCGTCGGCCATGGCGATGGCCGTGGCGCGGCCGATGCCGCTTGCGGCGCCGGTGATGACGGCGATTCTGGAATCGAGGGTTTGCATGGTGTGCGGTGTGGTAGTTGGATGTCGTTGCCCCTCCGACCCTCAGCCGGCAGAAAACGCCGGACTTCGGGCCACCTCCCCGATCAAGTCGGGGAGGGGTTCGTCACAAATTACGTGGCGCGGCGCGTAGAAAGCAAGCACGTGCAACGGCCACTGTATGATCGGCGGAAGATGTTCTTCAGAATCCCCAGGCACGCTGAACTGCGCGTGGCCTGGGGCTACGGGTCGAGTTTCGATCGGTTTATGGTTTGCGATGTGGGAGCAGAGATTCAGCAACCCAGGACCACCGATCACATAGCAACGGGATGGGATCGTTGCGATCGTTGACCCCCGGCGAACCTCTTCCATACCCTGAACCATCGAAATGACCCCTCGCACCGAGATGAGGCAAGCCGTGCAAACAGAGCGACAACTCCTGGTGATCGGCGCCGGCCCCACGGGGCTGGCCGTGGCGAAGGCATTTGGGGAGGCGCAGATCGACTACGATCACGTGGAGGCCACGGATCATCTGGGGGGAAATTGGGCCCACGGGGTCTACGAGACGACCCATATCGTCAGTTCCTGTCGGACCACGGAGTATTGCGATTATCCGATGCCCGAGGATTATCCCGATTTTCCGAGCGCCGAGCAGATGTGCAGGTATTTCGAAGACTACGCCGACGAATTCGACCTGCGCAGACAGATTCGCTTTGAGACCGAGGTCGAAGAGCTCCGTTATCGCGACGACGAGCTGTGGGATGTGTGCTTCGCCGACGGGACGCAGGCGGTCTACAAGGGGGTGGTGGTGTGCAATGGACATCATTGGAAGAGGGAATTTCCTGACTGGGTGGAGGACTACGCCGGTGAGGTGATGCATAGCAAGGACTACAAGCATCCGGAGCAGCTCGACAGAAAACGGGTGCTCGTGCTGGGCGGGGGAAATTCGGGATGCGATCTGATCTCCGAGGCCGCCCGAAGGGGCGAATGCGCTCATTGGAGTCTGCGGCGGGGATATTGGTTCTTGCCGGAGCTGTTATTCGGCCGCCCGGTCATCGAGATCATCAAGCCCTGGATGCCCGTGCGCCTGCAGCGAACGCTGATTCGTCCCCTGCTTCGGGTGGCCATCGGAAGCTACGAGGATTACGGACTGCCGAAGCCGGATCACAAGATCTTCGAGGCTCATCCCTCGCTATCTTCGGAGATCTTCCTATACCTCAAACAGGGGCGAATCGAGCCCGTCGGGGACGTGGAGGGCGTCGACGGAGAGAAGATAATACTGGAAGGAGGACGACGTGAGACTTACGATCTCGTCGTCTGCGCCACGGGCTTTGAGGTGGCCTTTCCCTTCTTGCCGAAAGGAGCGGTCCCGGTGGAGGGAAAGACGCCCGAGTTATACGCCGGTCTCGTGCGTCCGGAGTATCGCCACCTGTACGTGGCCGGGGCCTATCAGGCGCGCTACGGGATCGGACCATTGCTCAGGCCCATGGCGCAACTGATCGCCGATTGGGTGGAGCTTCAGGACGAGCTGGAGGTGCCGCTGGGAAAATTGTTGGGTGCCATCGGCCAGGGACCGCCGACGACGCACCTCATCGATCCCCATTCGGCGCGGCGCAGGATGGCGATGGGGCGCAGGCTGATCCCGGCCATGAAGTGGTATGCTCGGCTGCGGGGCATGGCCTGATCAGCGCTCGTCGAGACGTTCCATCGTCCAGGGATCGTCGGGCGGAGGGTAGCGCTCGCGCACGGCGGCGACGTCGTCGGCGCTGATTTCGTCACCGTCGTTTCCCCAGGAGGTGCGTATATAGGTCAGAAGGATCGCCGCTTCTTCGTTGGACAGGTGGCGGCTGAAGCCGGGCATGACGTCGTCATAGCGCTCGCCACGGACCTCGATGGGGCCGCGCAGCCCGTAGAGGGTGACGAGGATGAGGCGCTCGTCGTCCCGAAGGACCCAGTCGGTGTCCACCAGCGGGGGATAGCGCCTGGCGACGCCGAGGCCGTCTCGGCCGTGACATTGGGTGCAGTGTCGAACGTATAATTCCTCACCGGTGGGCAATTCTTCGGGGGCTTCGGGGATCTCGTCGGGAGCCGGGAGATCACTCTGGATCACCAGGCCCACCACGACGGCGCCCACGACGACGACGACGGTGACGATGGGGATAAGCCAGGTATAGGAGCCGCCGGCGGCTCCCGGCGGGCGGGATTCTTCGTCGGTGGTGGGAGGAGATTCTTCGCTCATGAGATTGATTGCTGGAGGTGAAGGTGTTCCGCGATTGCAGGGTAAGCACCGGGGCGGCGATGAGTAGGGGGAGCACCGGGTAAGCCGGGGAAGATCAATAGACGACCTGGTTGAAAATTTTCAATTTTATTGAAGAATCCCCATCCCACGGCTGTTGTATAAACAAATGGTATCCGGAAAGTCCGCAACGCCACGAGTGACAATGAAGAGCAGTGAACTGATGACGGTCTGTAGTGGCCGGTAAAGGGTAGTAGGTAGTGGGTAATCGGAGGTCGAAGCGAACCCGACCAACGCAAAGAAAATGAGTGATCCCTTAGGTAGCCCGATGAGATGCGAATCTGCTATTGACGCCCAATACCTACCACGTAACACCCACTACCCTCGTTGAAGAGCCCGATGAATGTCGTGAATTCGAGGCCATCGCTAACGGCAACGCTTTTTCGGATATTGTATAAACACAATGGGATGGCTGACCTCGACAGAGAAGTGGCCATCCGGAGAGTACCACCATGAGCGAAGAGACCAAAAAAGAGGCGCTTCGTACCGCCGCAGAGGATTCAGCCCTGGCAGGTGCGGGAGTCTTCGTGACCCCGGAGAGTGAGGAGTTGCTCGAGGCCGGCGCCGGGAGCGCCGAGATCGACGAGGGGCCGGATTCCATCGAATTCGAGGCCGAGGAATTGGAGGACTTCGCCACCTTGTGGAAGGCATTGGAGAGTTTGTCCACCGACGAGGTGATGGAGAAGGTGGCGGAGGCCTTCAGTGATGCTCCCGATCGGCGCCGGGAGGTGTTGACGACGCAGATGGCCCAGGAGTTGGGCTATTCGAGAGTGTGGCGAAGGAGAAGCGCCCTTACCCGCGAGCCCCTGTGGGAGGTGCTATCGGCGTCGGGATATGGTCGGCTCTCCGATAGCGGAGAGGAAGCGGTGGCCATGATAGGACGGTCCGTGCAGCCCGGGCGCTCCTATCTGCATCCGTCGGCGGCCCTGGCAACCCTGGCGGTGTGGCGTCATACGCAAAACGAAGGGTTATTCGCCGAGGCGGCAAGCCGACTCGAGGACAGAGCTCTTCCCGCAGAGCCGGAGTGGATCTACGAGATCGTGGGCGTCTTTCTCGCCGACGAAGCCGACGAGGCCGGCGGGCGCGGGCTCGAGGATCTGGTGGAGTTGGTGCTTGCGCACAATTATTGGGAGGTGGCGGCGTTATTGTCGGGACAATATTTGGTGCACCGCTACGGCAAGTGGTACCACTCGGCGGTGGTGTCGAATCTGGTCCATGCCACGGACGTGGCAAGCCAGCAATATCCGCGGCAGGCGCGGCAGTGGATCGAATATCTGGCCGATGCGGCGATGGAAGGACGGCTGAGGTTTAGCTGGCTGGAGGAGCCGATGAGGGCGGCGATTCGACTCAATATCGACAACCCCGCCCGTGAGGAGAAGTTGCGACGATACCTGGAGGGAAGGCCCTTTGATGCGGACCACCGAAGACTGGAGCAGTTATACGCCCAGCCGCTTGATGATCTGCGACGGCAGGGAAGCGAGGCGGCGCGAAGTACGCTGTTTCAGGAGGTAGAGTCCACGGCGAAGACCAATCCCGCCAGGGCGGCCCGGCTTCTGGAGACCGTTGCCCTCTACGAGCGTGGCGCCCGTGTGGGGCTGCGCGGTTATCGGCTGCGGCAGAGCGTGGACGAATTGGGACACCAGGAGGCACCGGGCCGGCTGGAGTCGTGGCTTATCGGGTTGTATGTCCACAGCGCGGCGCTGGAGGTCCACGCCGTGGAGCTCGTACGCCGCGCTGGAGAGCGCGTGGACTGGGAGCAAAACCCCTTTGCCACCCGCGAGGACTACGAGCTGTATCTGGTGATCAGTGATTATGAGCGGGCCTTTTCGGAGCTGACGTGCAAATTCGACGGTGTGACCATGGAGCACGCCGACAAACACGCCGCAGCGCGGGTGAAGTTCTTCGTGGAAAAGCGCGTCGATCCGAGCCGGATTCAGCGTCTCGTTCATCAGATCTTTTCGCCCGTGGTGTGGCTGGGCACGGGATTGACGGAGATCGGCCTCATCCGCGATGCCATCGATCGAGGGATGGAGCGCTTCGAAGCCCGGGTGCGATGTCAGGATCTGGGCGAAGAGGTGGTGGAGGACTTCCGGCAGACGGGAGTGGATATCGATGATTTCGCAGAGATCGGGGCCTTGCCGGTGGACCGCATCGAGGAGGTGTTGCAGCGGCGGCGCAAACAGAAGATCTTGTTGGGCGCCGTGGCCGGTGGGATCTCCGGTGGACTGGCTCCCTTTAGCTGGGGTGTGTTGTCGCTGGCGGATATCCCGGTGATGTTGTCAATTACGGCAGATGTGTGCAGCCGATTTTGTTGGTATTTCGGATTCGATCCGCGCCAATATCCGGAACTTCCG
The DNA here is from genome assembly GCA_007131755.1 of Myxococcales bacterium. Taxonomy (GTDB): domain Bacteria; phylum Myxococcota_A; class Bradymonadia; order Bradymonadales; family Bradymonadaceae; genus SLJM01. Next base: position 24,650 of record SLPW01000067.1, read on the forward strand.
GTGGAGATTCTCGCCGTCGCTCTGGGCGGAACCCAGCCGGCGGCCATCGAGCCCATGCTGGTGCGGCACAACCTCAACGAGCAGGTGTTGAGAAACGCCCTGGTCGTCGGTGCCGTCTCCCAGGGAGGGGTGACCCATTTGACGGGTCGAGGGTTGTCGAAATTTGCCCAGAAGAAGATGGGAGCGTCGCTTCCGAAGAAGACGGGAGAGCTCGCCAGGCGGGCCGTGACTCGAAACCTGAAGCGAAGAGCCGTGGAGTCGAGGCCGTCGCGCAGCCTTCCGGTGATGGGAGCCTTTGTGGGAGCAGCCCTGAATACGGCGCTGATCTACGATATCTGTGAGGCCGCTCAGGCGGTGCTCACGGATCGATTCCTGGAGAGAAAATATCCGGAGTGGGCCCGCCATATCGGCGGAGCCGACGAGGAATGAGAACCGAGGACTAGAAACCGAGAACCGAGCACCAAGAACCAATATGCCAGAAGCATTTTTCAAATGGAGGGGGTGCACAGACAAGAGGCGTCCTCGCGATCTGATACGCCCTGTGGACACGGTGTTCCGCATGGCTCAGATCACGGATATTCACCTTCCCAGCGAGGTGGAGCTGACGAGTCGGCTGCGCGACCTGATGTCGAAGAGGGGGACCATCGGAGAGTTTTCCCATGAACTCTCGGCCATCTCCAACGAGTTCGGTCATCAGTATCGCCGCTCCAGACGGTTGTATACCAATCTATTGAAGAAGGCCCTGGTGGGCTTTCGGCGGCTGGGAGTGGATCATCTCGTGATCACCGGCGATCTGGTGCACTGCGGGCTGCCCGCGGAATTTCTGGACGTGCGCGCCGCCCTGGAGGTCACGGGATGGTGGGGCGAGGATAAGCTGACGGTAGTGCCGGGAAATCACGACCGCTTCAACCTGTAC
>SLPW01000002.1 GCA_007131755.1 Myxococcales bacterium
CTTCTCTTTGCTGCGCTCGTCGAAGCCTACGAATCCGGCGCCGATCTCGCGAAGTGCGTGGACCGCCTCTTTGTTGTCCGAGGGGAAGATACGCTGGCCGCGCCTTCGCAACTCACGGGCCCGTTCCGTTCCCAGCATCACCAGGGCGAAGCGGTTTTCGATATGCTCCAGACAATCTTCTACGGTTACTCGGGCCATCTCGTTTACTCCTGAATGTGGTTGCGCTCAGCGTAGCCAGAATCGCCAGCACGATAGGTCCAGACCCACCGCACGTCAAGAATGGGAATGCTCGAAAGCCCCCAAATCTTCCAACAAAAAACCCGACCGCCTTGCGGCAATCGGGTCCTTTTCGATGCTCTGTTGTTTCGACGCCGTCAAAACGGCGCTTCAATCACAGAATCTCGACATTCGTGGCGGCGAGGCCACGTTCGTTTTGTTCGACGTCGAATTCGACGGCCGTGTCATCGGCGATGGTCTTGAATCCTTGCATGTTGAGTGCGCTGAAATGGAGGAAGACATCGTCGCCACCATCATCGCGGGCGATGAATCCGTAGCCCTTGTCTTCGTTGAACCATTTGACGCGGCCTGTGATACGCTGAGACATAAGTCCTCTTTAACCGTTGCGGTGAATCATGTTCGAGTGCGACCTCGACCTCTAAAAGAAATCTCGGGACACACGGTGATCTGAAACTCGCCAACCGAGTTTCTCTTCTTTTCCGACGTTCTCCCGAAGGAGCGACCCTCATCGGAAAGGGCGCCTTTGTCTCCAAAGACTGCTGACAACATTTCCTCCACCTATTTTCGGCTCGCGAATCTTCAGGATTCGTTACCTCATATATGCTTCGGCACTGTCGCCAGTGGCACCATGGATAGTGGGTCGTCTGTAAAAAAACAAGCACAATCTTCGAACATTCCACAAATACTACGATCTTTTACGCCAATCTCCCCCTTTTGGCTCGCTCAACGTTGCCCCTTGCCGTTCACGGACGCGCAAGGCGCGGAGCGCTACCTCGCTGTCACCAATCGTCGCGCTTCGGTGACTTTCGAAGCTTTTTCTTTCGTCCCCGGTGGCGCTTGTTCTTCAGCCTTCTTCGCTTCGATGCCCTGGTGGGCCGGGTCCGAATCCTGCGCTTCTTCTTCCTGAGCGCTTTTCGGACCTGCTTTTTCATTCGCTGGCGAGCCTCTTTTCGATTGCGGTGCTGGCTGCGGTGATCGGAGGCGCTGACCTGGAGCACCCCCGCTTTGGTCATATTGCGCTTGAGATTGCGGCGAACTCGTTGTTTCTGGGACTGGTCGAGCACCGAACTATCGGCCACCGACCAGTGCAGAGTCACCGCCGTATTGGAAGTATTGGCGTGCTGGCCTCCCGGCCCGCCAGAACCGGTGGCCGTAAACCACAGCTCCCAGCCAGGGATGACCAGATTGCGGCGAATTTCCAGATCTTCCTGTCCCATGGTGGTCTTATTGGTTTTGAGTATCCTACATCGCTGTCTTCGATCGCTTCAACGCCTGATATAATAAGAGCACACCCAGGTAGATCATCAACAGCACCAGCCCCCCAAGGCCGAACATCCCCACCATATCTCCGGAGCCCGCATAACCGCTTCGCACAAGCCCCAGCCCACAGGGTGCCGCTGACAGAAGCAGCAAGAAGCCGCCGATGCCCATGGCGATGCGTCTATTTCGATTCGATGGATTTTCCAATTTCATGACGTATCTCGACTTTTTCGTAGACCCCCCTCCCTTCGCATACCGCAGCCTGGCCGATGAAGACAACCTACGTGAGTGCCACGGGCAAAGGGCGTCCCTGCGCGTGGGTTGTACCGACCGATTGTCGCCAGTTGAACCTGTCCTCCCCGAGGGCAATCGCATCCTGTCTACCACAGCATGATCACCAGCTCTCGCCCCCCGATCTCGAAGGGAATATGCACATGCCCGATCCATCCGTTGGCAGCGGCGGCGATCAGCGCCAGCCACACTCCCGAGACCAGCATCGCCACCCCGATGACCCGATCGGAGCGAAAACGGCGAAAGACACCGGGAAGTGAGCTTCCCAGCGCTGCCGCCAACAATACAGGGGTGGTCATCACCACCAGGAGCACCATCACCGCCGCCCCGTGGGCAATACTTGCCGTGGAAGCGGCGATTCCCAGCACCCAGAACATCAAGACGCAGGGCAGAAACCCCAACACGAAACCAAAGGCCGCCATCCGTCCCGCCCCGGACGACGGAAGGCGTCGTCCGATTCGGCGAAGCGCCCAGGACGTCCACTTCGCAGCCCATTTCCCGCCGGATGCCCCGACGCCCCCCGCCGACCCCAGCGGCAAGAGCTTCCACAACCCCACGACGAGGATCACCGCCGCGACCACAAGCCCCGCCGTCTGAGCGATATCACGGATCGCAGCCTGCGCACCGGCGCCCACCCCACCGGCGAGGGCACCCAACGCGGCATATACCACCGCCCTTCCTCCCTGATAGGAAAGCACCCCTTTGAGAGCACGCAAAAATCGCGTCCCCGCCGTCTGCGCCTGCCCCACGCCGGTGGCTGCCGTCAGGCTGGCCATGATCGGACCACACATTCCGATGCAATGCACGGTCACCCAGATCAGCCCGATGCCCACCACCTGGGCGTAAAATGGCGCCATTTCTTCCATCAAATCTCCTGTAACGGTCAATCCCGCCATCGCTGCATCAACTGCAAAAACCACGCCGCTAATCCCAACAACAACCCCAACAAGTCCGAGTCCACGCCACGAGCCGGCGGCTTCAGCCCCGGCTCGAACTACGCCGACCAAAGGGAGGCGTACACACACAGCCCCGCCGTTCACGGCGGGTTGGGCGTCATATGCCCATTCAGGGCGGACTGGGCTCACACATGACGCAGATCATATCGCGCATATTTTGCATTACCCCCCATAAGCCCGGCAAAATTTTCGGCACCCGTCTTCCGATCCAGCCTGCGACACTTCGCCACAGGAGAATAAAACCCTTACTTACTAACATCTTACAGCCCGAGCGGATCTGGGTGGCATAAAAGATGCCTCTACCGCCAACCGTCGGACCGCACCATGCGGTCTGGACCATTTTCTCGAACGAATTACACAGGCGATGCACCCCCCGCGAACGAGACACAGGAGGATGCGGTGACAGAGGTTTCACACTCCGGCGTCGATGACGTCCCAGAAGGCATGGAAAAAATCCGCTACGACGACCAAACGGTCCGTCTCTTCGTCTTCGCCACCATTTTCTGGGGCATCGTCGGCATGGCCGTCGGCGTTATCATCGCCCTGCAATTGGTGGTACCCGAGACGAATTTCCACAAATATTTTACCTTCGGAAGGCTCAGACCGGTGCACACCAACGCCGTGATCTTCGCCTTCGCCGGCAACGCCATCTTCGCCGCCGTCTATTACTCCACCCAGAGGCTGGTCAAGGCCAGAATGGCCAGCGACCTGCTCAGTAAGATCCACTTCTGGGGCTGGCAATCCATCATCGTCGCCGCGGCGATCACCTTGCCGCTTGGCTTTACACAGACGAAGGAATACGCCGAGCTGGAGTGGCCCATCGCCATCGCCATCGCCGTGATCTGGATTGTCTTCGCCGTCAACTTCTTCTGGACTCTGAAGAATCGACGCGAAAAACACCTGTATGTGGCGTTGTGGTTCTACATCGCATCCATCATCACCGTCGCCGTCCTCCACGTGGTCAACAACCTGGTGATCCCCGTGGGATGGCTGGAGAGCTACTCCATCTTCAGTGGCGTCCACGACGCCATGGTCCAGTGGTGGTACGGCCACAACGCGGTGGCCTTCGTGCTGACCACCCCCTTTCTGGGGCTGATGTACTACTTTCTACCCAAGGCGGCCAATCGCCCCATCTTCAGCTATAAGCTGTCGATTGCCCACTTCTGGTCATTGACCTTCATCTATATCTGGGCCGGCCCCCACCACCTGCACTACACCTCTCTTCCGGAGTGGGCGGCCACGATGGGGATGGTCTTCTCCGTGATGCTGTGGATGCCCAGTTGGGGTGGAATGATCAACGGTCTGTTCACCCTTCGCGGGGCCTGGGACAAGGTGCGAAAGCAGCCGGAGCTCAAATTCTTCGTCGCCGGCATCACCTTCTACGGCATGGCCACCTTCGAGGGGCCGATGATGTCGGTGAAGATCGTCAACTCCCTTAGCCACTATACGGACTGGACCATCGCCCACGTCCACAGCGCCGCGCTGGGGTGGAACGGGTTTATGACCTTCGGCATGATCTACTGGCTATTGCCCAAATTGTGGAAGACCAAGCTGTGGAGCAAGGCTCTGGCCAACGCCCACTTCTGGCTCGCCCTGGTTGGGATCCTTCTGTACGTCATCGCCATGTACAGCGCCGGAATCACGCAGGGACTGATGTGGCGTGCCTTCGATGAGTCGGGCAACCTGATGTACGACAACTTCATGGAGACCGTCACCGCCATTTTGCCCATGTACTGGGTACGTCTCGTCGGCGGTACCCTGTACCTGGTGGCCACCTGCCTGGCCGTGGTCAACCTCTATATGACCATTCGAAAGTCGAAGGAAGAGGGTCGCGACCTCTCCGACCCGGTGGCCCTGGTGCCCGTTCCGGCCTGGAAACACAAGGACGACGAAGAGGCCCCCGAAGGCGCCGACGGCACGGTGGACCCCGCCGAAGGTGGCGAGCGTCAGCCCCGGTGGGACGACTGGCTGTACAGCATTCAGGAGAAGGTCAAGCACGGCTGGCACCGAGCGCTCGAGGGCTGGGCGCTGATGTTCACCATCCTGACCCTGATCGCCATCCTCATCGGCTCCGTCGTCGGGATCGTGCCTCTCTTCACCATGAAGTCTACGGTCCCCGAGATCGAATCGGTCCAGCCCTATACTCCCCTGGAGTGGGAAGGCCGAGATATCTACATCGCCGAGGGATGCCATGTGTGCCACTCCCAGATGGTGCGCCCCCTGGTCAGCGAGATCGAGCGTTACCGCGACTACTCCAAGCCCGGAGAGGATATCTACGAATATCCTTTCCTGTGGGGTTCGAAGCGCACCGGTCCCGACCTGGCCCGGGTTGGCGGAAAATACAACCACGCCTGGCACGCCCTGCACTTCAAGGATCCCCAGGCCATCGAGCCCGACTCCATCATGCCCGCCTATCCCTGGCTATTCGAGGACGAGCTCGACCTTAGTCGCACTTCCAGAAAGCTGCGCGCCCTCCAGCGCCTGGGCGTCCCCTACTCCGACGAGGAGGTGGACAACGCCGAGGAGTTGGCCCGCACGCAGGCCGAGCAAATCGCTCGTGAGCTGGGATCACAAAACCCCGACTTCGCAGGCCTCGAAAATAAGGACGTCATCGCCCTCATCGCCTATCTGCAGCGGTTGGGAACGGACATCAAAACCGACGAAGGAGATCAATAATGGGACGTGACGTCATCGCTGATTCGGGGATGGTGGGGTTCGCCGAGGTGGGCCTCATCATCTTCATCTCCGTCTTCATCCTCATCATCATCCGCGCTGTATTCATGAACAAAGACCACGCCGAGCATATGGAAAAACTTCCCCTCGACGACGGTCAGCAATCGGAATCGACGCACACCGAACGGGAGGCCAACGCATGAGCCGTACATCACCGGAGGACTCCAAATACCCGGACGTCATCATCGAGGGCCACGACTACGACGGCATCAAGGAATACGACAATCCCATGCCCGCCTGGTGGTTGTGGATCTTTTACGCCACCATCGCCTGGTCGGTCTTTTATATCGCCGCCCTCGGCGCCGGCTGGATCGCCGACTACGACACCCAGCTCGAGCGCGGAAAAGAGCGCATCGCCCAGAAACAGGCCGCCGCCGCCGAGTTGGCGCCCGTCATCGAGGTCAACGAAGAGACGTTGACGGATCTGCTCGACGACCAGGAGGCTCTGTCGCGGGGAGCCGACGTCTATGCCACCCGCTGCGCCCAGTGCCACGGCGCCGAGGGCCAGGGGGGAATCGGCGCCCCCTTCGACGACGACGATTGGCTCTTCGCCGACGGGCTGGTGTCTCAGTTCGAGATCATCCGTGACGGATTGGCCGCAGAGGGAATGCCCGCCCACGATCGCATGCTGGACGACCAGGAGATCGCCGACGTGACGGCCTTTATCAACTCCTTTTGAACTGCGCCCATGGCAAACCCGATTCCCAAAGCCACCGAGGAGGTCCTCTCCACCCTCGATCTGTCCGGAAACAGAAAGTGGATCTACCCCACACCGAGCCACGGCCGCTTCTGGCGCGCCCGGCTCGTCGTGGGCTGGGTGCTCATCGCCTTCTTCGTCGCCCTGCCCTGGATCGAGCTCAAGGGCCGCCCCGCCGTCTTCCTCGATCTGGCCCGGCGCGAATTCACCTTCTTCGGGCTGACCCTCCACCCCACGGACACGGTCATCCTGATGGTATTCTTGCTCACCATTCTGGTGAGCATCTTCTTTGTCACCGCTCTATTCGGGCGCGTCTGGTGTGGATGGGCCTGTCCTCAGACGGTGTATCTGGAATTCGTCTACCGCCCCATCGAACGTCTCATCGAGGGCAAGGAGAGTCAGAGAAAACGCCGCGACCAGGGCCCCTGGAGCTGGGACAAGACCTGGCGAAAATGGGCCAAGCTCAGCATCTTCGCCGCCATCTCCCTTTTTCTGGCCCACACCTTCGTGGCCTATTTCGCCGGATGGGAGAACCTGCTCCACTGGATGAGCCGATCCCCCATGGAGGCGCCGGGCTACTTCTTTATGATGGCCCTTACGACGGGGCTGATCCTCTTCGACTTCGGCTATTTCCGAGAACAGATGTGCACCCTGGCCTGTCCATACGCCCGACTTCAGTCGGTGTTGATGGACGAGGACAGCCTCATCGTCAGCTACGACCGAAGTCGAGGCGAAAAGCGCGGCACCTACCGGGAGCGGAAAAAGGCCGACAAGGTCCTCGATCTCGACGATGGCGAAATCACCTTCGGCGACTGCATCGACTGCGGCGCCTGCGTACGTACCTGCCCCACGGGCATCGACATCCGCGACGGCCTCCAGATGGAGTGCGTCTCCTGTACCCAATGCGTCGACGCCTGCGACTATATCATGGACTCCATCAACAAGCCTCGGGGGCTGATCCGCTATACATCGGAGAACGTCATCGATGGCAATAAGACCCGCGTCGCACGCCCGCGGCTCTTCATGTATGCAGCCCTTTTGTTAGGGCTCATTACGATCTTCGTAAGTCTGGTGGCCACCCGGGCCCCGTTGGAACTCGACGTCCATCGGGCCTCGGGCACCACCTACAACATCACCGCCGACGATGACCTGGCCAACCGCATGTCGTTGAGGCTTCGAAATCGCACCGCCGAGCCCGCAGAGCTTCGCCTCGTTCCCACCTCACCGCAGGGAGCGCAGGTCCGAATCGTCGGAGATCAACAGCCCCTGCTCCCCCCTGGCGAGATCGTGCGCTTCGAGGCATGGATCACCGTTCCCCAGGACGTTCTCGGTCCCGGCGCTGCCATCGCAGAATTTGATGTCCTACTCGACGGCGAAGTCGTCGATACCCATTCCGTCAGGCTCCTGAGGCCGCAGAATTCCCCTTAACTCCCACAGGGCCCCACCATGTTCAAAATCCCCGACCACATCTTCTGGCCCGGCTTCATCATCGGCCTTTTGGGCATCGCCATCACCGCAAGCTTCACCATCCTCTACTTCGCCCAGAGCGACGGTGGGCCCCAGGTGATCCCCGACTACTACCAGCGCTCCGTAAACTACGACGACTACTACCGGGCCCGCCAGAACTCCATCGAGCTCGGCTGGCAAGTTGAGGTGGCGCTCAAGGGCGATCTCGGCCAATTGCGACTCTCCGATCGAAACGACGAGCCCCTGGAGGGGATTCAGGGAACCCTGACCTTCTATCGTCCCCACCTGGCCGATTCCGTGGCCACCGTGGAGCTCGTCGACGTTCCCGACAAGCCGGGTCTGTACACCTTTGACGACGCCGCCACCAGGTCGGGCTACTGGGACGTGGCCCTGAAGCTCGAGCGCGATGACGATGTCTTCGTCCAGACCATTCGAAAGGACGTCCCCCAATCATGAAGCGGACCTCCAGATATAGCTGCGATCACTGCGGGCTGCGCTTCTCGGACCGCGCCGTCACCCATGGCGAGGGAGAAGCGCAGTTGGTCTTTTGCTGCGCCGGCTGCCACGCTGTCTACCACACCCTGCACGA
>SLPW01000133.1 GCA_007131755.1 Myxococcales bacterium
CCTGCTGATTTCGACGGGATCCATCGCTCCTCACATATCTTGAAGGCTTACGTCCACCGAATCCGACAGGCCACCGCAGGTGACGGTGAGCTGTGCTTCGTCGGCGTCGGCGCTGGCGTTGACCGCGCCGCTCTGATCGATCTGGACCTGACCGGAGCCCACGGCTTCGGCGGCCCAGAAGGGGGTACACCCCTCAAACTCCTGTCCGTCGTATAGAACATCCACGTCCAGAGCGCCATTTTGACGATCGACGACGAAGTCGAAATCCTGGTTCGGCGGACCCGGATCTTGTTCACAATCGCCATCGGCCTCGGCGTCTTCGTCGCAGGCGAAGACCAGCGCATCGGGCTCGGAGATCACCTCGATCTCCACCTGATCGCTCTCATAACCGCAGGTGACGGTGATCGTCGCCGTCACTTCGTGGCCACTGACGGCCTCCACGACACCATCGGAGTCCACAGAGGCAACCGAGGGAACATCGGAGCTCCACTGAAGAGGCACCGCGCAATTCGCCGCTGCATCTCCGCCGTCGACGGTGGCGTCGATCTCATGGGTCTGACCGACCTCCATTCGGAACCCGTCTGTGGGCGACGTAATCTGGATCTCCTCGCCATATTGCACGGTGACGTTCAGGCTGTCCTGAAGACCTCCGCACTCCAAAGCGATCGTCGTCTCACCGACGGCCTGCCCCTGTAGGGTTACTTCACCTCCCGAGGCCGCGGCGCCGCCATCGACGGTGGCCACCGCTTCGTCTGCCGACGTCCACTGCGGCGTACATTCGTCGTCGTAGCTCCCCGGTCCGTCGTAGTCGATAAAGGCCTCGAGTTGCTGCGTATCTCCCAGGTCGAGAACCTGATCTTCCTGGACAATGGAAATACCAGACAACTCGTAGATCTCGAGGGAGACCGTATCGCGCTCGCTTCCGCAACGTGCTTCGATATCGGCTGAACCCACGCCTGCGGCGGAGACAATCCCGTCATTGTCGACCACGGCGACGGAGCTCTCCGAAGACGACCACTCCACAAACTCGGAGGGACATCCCTGCGCGGATGCAATTATAGTTATCTCCATGACTTCGCCGACTTCCATCTGGTTCGAAGGGGCCACAATCTGGATTTCGTAGGGGTTGCTCACCGTGACCTCCGCCGTTTCCGACACCCCACCGCAGTGCAGCGTCACCGTCACTGCGGAAGTGGTCTCGGCGTGACCATGGATGGTGGCGCTGGTCCCGGAGGATTCGACGCCTACAAGTTCGGGCTGCGCGCTCGTCCACACCGGCTGGCAATTGCCCTGATGCTCAATATCGGCCTCGATGACCTGCTGTTGACCCCAGGCGACGTCAAAGGGAGCATCGACGAAAGTGATCTGAGGAGCGCTGACCTCCACGGTCTCCGCATCGGACTGTGTGCTGCCGCAGCGAGCGTGGATCTGGGTCGTCCCTGCACTGTGGGCGGTGACGTTCCCCGAGGAGTCCACCGAAGCCACGCCGGGCGACGAGGAAAACCACTCCAGATCTCCGTCGAAGCAACTCACGGCTGAATCATCTCGAAGCACGGTGGCCGACAATTGCTCCGTATCTCCGATGGCCATCGGCTCACTGATCCCCTCATCAATGACCACTTCGTAGGGATCGTCCACGGTGATCGTCATCGACGCCTGCAATCCCTTATGGGCGGCGTAGATCTCCACCGACCCCTCACTGACGCCGGTGACCAGGCCATTCTGGTCCACCGTGGCGATGCTGGAGTCCTCGCTTCCCCAGGTGGCATCTGCAGAGACGTCCTCTCCGTCGTATTGCGCCTCCAGCGTCAGGGTATCTCCCACGTCTACGTCATCGTCTCCCATCACCTCGAAGGCGGCGTCTACGGAAACCTCGATGGTATCGAAGCGGCCGTCCAAGAAGGCCGTGATCGTTGCATCTCCCCTATCGACGGCCTCGATGGCGACGCTGCTTCCCTGTGTCAGGCCGCCCGTGCCGACCTGCACCACGCTTTGGTCGTCGCTCCACCACACCACCTGTTCGGGGTAATCGACGATATTTGGAGTGACCGACGCCGTCAGCGTTTGCTGATCGCCGCGACTCATGGACAGGTCCGACTGGTCGATGCTCACGCTCTCTACGGCCTCGGGGACCACCACCACGCCGATGCTGTCCTCCACGCCGGCATCCGGGTAGGTGACGACCAACTGCGTCGTCCCCACCTCACCGGTAGTCTCCAGCCTGGCCGTGCCGGCGCCGGTGCGCACCACATTGACCACAGAACCAGCGCTGAATTGAATATCCTCGTTGTCGATATTGGAATCGTCCTCGATGGCGGCGGCGTCCAATACTTGCTCAGCCAGGGTGAATAGCTCGATCTCCACCTCGGCGTCGTCCGGACCCAGCACCAATTCCACGAAAGAGGGTTTAATGGTCATGGCGATGATCGGCGCCGGCTGGACCGTCACCTGAGCGGTCACCGCCGCAAGCCCACTTCCGGGCTTCTCGGCCCGCACCGTCGCCTCTCCCGGCGACAGCGCCTCCACCTCCACATCTTCACCGGCCTCGGCTCCCAGGATCGCCAGAACATCGGCCCCGTCTTCGATACTCCACTCCACCTCGGCGCCGGACTGAATGACGCCTTCGTCCACCACGGTGGCGCTCAGGCGCGTCGTCTGCCCCTCGCGCAATTCCAGCACGGAAGGACTGATATTGATCCCGTCGTCGAGCTGTTGCACGACCCGGATCTCGATGACGTCCTCTCCGTCGTCCAACGAGGCCTGAACCGTCGCCGTCCTCAGATCATCACCCCCCAGATCGGTGTCGGCCGTGACGATCACTTCATCGGCTTCCACCTGCAGATCCGCCAGACCCTGGCCGTCGATTTGCCAATCGAATTCGTCCAACCCCCGCTCGATGCGTACACCATTGCTAAAGGCCTGCGCCGACAAGCTGATCTGGTGACCCGCCGTCATCTGGAGGTCACCGGGGATGATGGCTACTTGATCGATGGTGCGGTCGACGACCTCAATGGCCACCGTATGCGATATATCGTTGGCTCCTGCCGAAGCGATGATCTCCACCGGCTCACTGGCCGTGCGCTCGGCATATATCACGCCGTCACTGTCGACCTTCAACACCGATGGATCCGACGACTCCCAGCGCACATGGCGGTGCTCCAGCTCCACCTGTTGGCCGTCGCGTAGTCCGAAAACCTGCGCCTGCAACCGCCCCTGCGCTCCCTCCTCGATGCTCCAATCGCCCTCGTCTGAGACCTCGACCCCCTCCAGGGCCTCCACCACCACGTCGCTGACACTGAGATCACTGACCGTAACCGGTACGGAGGCGGCGAGTCCGTCTACACTTACGCGAATCACCACCGTCCCCGGGGACTCACCGGCGGTGACGGTCGTCTCCTCGCCCTGCGTTTCATCGAGAGTGACCAGCGAATCGTCGCCCACAATGCTCCACTCGTAGTGAATCGGCCGATCGTAGGACTCGCCGTCTTCGCCAAGAACACTGGCCTGTAGCGACAGAGACTCTCCCTGGTCGATGACCGTCGGTTCGGCGGGAGTCAACTCCACGCGCCGAGGCGACGGCGCTTCGACGCAAAAGCCGTCGTCGCACATCGCTCCCTCGGGACACTGCTCGTCGGCGCTGCACTGAAGGCCGTCGAGGCTGCTCTCGTAATCGCAGCCTGCCAGGGCTGACATCGCCCACGCCAGAACTGCCAGGACTACCAACGAACGCAACCGCCCTGCTTCGTACATCGTCGCCTCGTCCCTTCTGCCTGCGTACATCAACCGCTCCTGTACCAACTCTTCCGTGTCATTTGCGCAGCGCTCTCATAGCCTGCACAAACGTTACTGATTGTTGCTTTTATAACACGACTGACAACAGGGACCAAACTGCGGGAGTTCTAGCCCTTCTCCAACTCCTGGCGGGTAATCTTCCCGGACAGCACCCCCTGAGCGATCTTGTGGAGGATGGCCAACTGAGCGCCGGCGCGCTTGGTGATCACGTCGTGGTCTTCGACCGGTCTGTCCGCATCATAGCCCATGTCGAAGACGGCACGCAGCACCTCTGCCCCCTCCTCGGGCCTTCCGGCCAGCACCAATGCCTCCCCCAGATTGACCAGGGCGTTGCGATTCATGGGCTCTATATCCACGGCCTTCTCCAGCGCCTTCAGGGCCCGCACCAGCCTGCCCTGCCGGCGATGAATGACACCCAGCATCGCCCAGTACTGCGATCCCTTCGGCCGCATCCGCACCAGCTTTTCGTATAGCTCCCGCGCTCGATCCAGCCGCTCGTCTCCATATAGCCTGCGAGCCTGTGCATCGACGGCCAACACCACCAGATCCGGCGTGGACTCCCAGGCCCGCTCCTCGTCGCTCTTTTCACTCATCTTCATCTCCTTTGCTGGAATTTATGAACTTCCGTCCTCACATCGAAGCCTCGAAGATCCCTACGTCACACCCGCACCTGAGCCCCGATCAAATCCCCAACCCGCCCCCCGCTGGACATCGCACCCAACTGCTGCAGCGTCGACGCCAGGTCGGAAGATACGGCGCTATTGAGCCCGGCCATATCCATCAACCCCCGGGCCATGGACGCCATATCCAGTACGGCCCGGTCTGCGCCGACGCCCGTCTCCGCCCCTCCCATTTGGTCTCGCGCGATCTCTCGCAGCCCCTCGATCAGCGATTGCCCCGCCGACGAGTCCATGATCGCTGAGCCGGGGGTCTGGATATCCGGCGAAAGGCTGTTGATCTGCCGTGCCAGATCGACGAAGGACGACGCCGCCCCGCCGGCATCCTCCGGCGAAAACCCGAGGCGATCGAGCACCGCAGAACTCGCCATCTCCGACAGCGTCGCAGAATCGCCAAATTGCTCAATGGCCGTATCGACGATGCGCCCGCCGTCGCCGACCGCATCGCGCAGAATGTCGGCGATATCCGGATCCAGGACTTCGCCGGCGACCTTCGACAGGGTCTCGCTGCTTCCCCCGAAGGTATCGACGAATTGGCTTCCCAGGGCACCGACGTCGCCGTCTCGAAAGGCCGACACCGCCTCGGAGACGGACTCCAGGTTTTCGGCCAGATCCCCAGCGATGGAGGCGGTGTCCGAAAACACCCCCAACCCGGCCTCGCTCGCCAGCCCCGACACCAGGCCGTCCGGTACGCTGCCGGAAGCAGCGCTGGAGATGCTCTCTTTGGCCACGGCCTTGAAGTCTCCCGGCGAACCCACGGAGCCGCTTGCCATTCCCACCACGTCCCCGGCGGTGTCCAAGAATTCGGCGGCCCTGTCGATCCCGGCCGACTCCGCCACATTTTGCGCAGCCGATATCCCCTGTTTGATCGCTCCTTTCTTATTTCCCGTCATCACGTCCACGGCGACTCCGGCGATATCGGCAGCCCAATCCGGCAGCCCCAGGCTGTCCAGAGCGCTGCTGGCCAAACTCCCCAGGCTCCTCTGACCCGTCGCGAGATCGACGCCGACCTCCACCAATTTGGACAGCCCCAGATCTTCGAAGATATCATGGTCAAAGACCTTCGAGATTCCGTCTCCCAGCCCCTTGACGGCCCCCTTGCTCGCACTGGCCACGTCCTTGACGGCGTCCTTGGCGCTGCTGGCAGCGCTGCTCACCTTGTCTCTTATGCTGCTGACGACCACTGTTCACCTCCCATTTGAAATCGCTCACCATCGCGGGAAGAGCCATCGCATCGCCTGCCTTCTGTCCTCCGCCCTCTATATTGTTGTCGACGATTCGAGCTTTTTTTTGCGTAACGGCTCTCCTCTTTAAACAGAGATCGCCGCCTTCCGACCCCATCTCGGCCCGCCATGACTTGCGATGACCGGGTCGGACTGAGTCGACTTTTTTTCTGTCGCCCCTGATTTTTCTATCCCCATATCTCCATTATCCCCAGCATCTCCCTTGCTTTTTTGGCGAAAGAAGGTCTGGACTGCTCCCTTGGATGTAAGCCGTCTAAAGAACTCCCCTGCGTTGATTGGATATCGAAAATTTCTTGCGCACCTGCCGGACTCGATCAACCGTCATGGGTCCGGGCCCACGGGTTCCCCTTTTCAGCACAACATGATTTCGCCCGTGAGGCCAAAGGCGACCGGTGATGGACCGCGAGCCAGGTGATGTTGTACTCTTAGGCGCAGGTAATTTGCAGATGCAAAGACAGTGGTACCTCATCGACGACGACGGCATTCACCCCTTGAATATGGCCGACCAGTCCGACGACTTCTGGACGAATTTCACCTACGATGGTGACGACGACGCCCCCTGGCCTGCCTTCAACCAGACCGTCGTCGACGCTTCCCCGTCGAAGACTGTGGACGCTCTGTCGAAGACGGCCCCCAAATTGGGCGTGTGCCTCGAGGAGGTGACCGACGACCCGGCCCGCTGGCACGGCGGTCTGATGGTGGCCCGGGCCGACGAGCTGACCCTGTTGGGAGAACCCGATCTGGACCTGGATGACCGGCTGATGGCCCTGTCCTGGACGGAACAATTAATTGGAGAGCTTCGCTGCGACGGAGCCTTCTTCGGCTACGATCCGGCAGCGAAGACCCTCCACCTGACCGTTTTTTCAAAGGGGGCACCCCAATTTGCCTGGTCCGATAGCCTGACCCCGGGCCCGAGCTACGCCATGATCTTCGATGATGAGGGAAATTGCGTCGACGAAGATCCGCGCCGCTTCGCCCTTCGCATGTTGGGTATGCCCGAGACCAGCCCTCTGTTGGACCGCTATCAATTCGTGGAGAGCCAACTCGCACAAATGGGGCTGAATATAATCAGCCCCGACCTGGGCGAATATCCCGTGGCTGCCGTGCTACGAGCCAGCCTGGAACATAGGATAGGCCACGGCAGATGATATGAGCCTCCTCATCACCCCTCATATTCGCCGTCTCATCGACATGGCCCTCGATGAGGACGACCTGGGCTTCGACGTCACCTCCTCGGCCTTCTTCGGTGACGAGACGTCCCGGGCGCGGCTCATCTCGCGCCAGCCCCTTGTGATGGCCGGTGAAGCCGTGGCCGAAGCTGTCTTTCGACGCGTCGACGCGCGGATTGAATGGACCGCTCATACGATGGATGCCACAGCCGTCGACGAAGATACCCTGATGGCCGAAGTCCGGGGCCCGGCGGCCTCTCTTCTTCGCGCCGAGCGGGTCGCCCTGAACTTCTTGCAACGCCTGTGCGGCGTCGCCACCTGGACGGCCGAGCACGTCGACGCCCTCGACTCCCAGACCATCGCCCTGGTGGACACCCGAAAGACGCTGCCCGGATTTCGACTCCTCGACAAATACGCCGTGCGCTGCGGCGGAGGCAAAAACCACCGCTTCACACTCGGCGGGGGGGCGATGATCAAGGAAAATCACATCGCCGCCGCCGGAGGGGTAGCCCGGGCCATCGAGAAGGTGCGCCTTCAGATCCCCCACACCCTTCGCATCGAGGTCGAGGTGGAGCGCCTGGATCAGATCGACGCCGTCCTCGAAGGGGGAGCGGACGTCATCATGCTCGACAATATGGACAACCCCACCATGAGCCGCGCCGTAGAGATGATCCGCGACCACCATCGGGGAAAAGACGTTGTCATCGAGGCCAGCGGGAATATGACTGTAGAGCGCCTGAAGACCCTGGACGGCGTCGGCGTCGACGTCGTCTCCGTCGGCGCACTGACCCACTCTGCGCCGGCGGCTGATATCTCGATGAGAATGGACGAATGACCCCATGCCAGCTTCCGATCTCAGCGTCACCTTCCTCCCCCACACCCCCTCTACAAACCGACTGGCCATCGACGCCATCGAAACAGGCGCTCCCCAGGGCACCGTCTTCGCCGCCGACTGCCAGAGCGCCGGTCGCGGACGGCGCCACGCCGACGGATCGCGCCGCCCCTGGTTCTCTCCGCCGGGAAAAAACCTCTATCTCTCCGTCGTCGTCCGTCCCGACCTGGCAGTCCACGAAAGCGCGGCGATCACCATCGCCGTCGGCTGCGCCCTCGTCGAATTGCTCCGAAAGAAAACCGGCGTGGACCTAAAACTAAAATGGCCCAACGATCTCTACGTGGGTGACAAGAAGCTGGGCGGCATCCTCACCGAGGCCGTCACCTCCCGGCGCGGTTTACAGGGCGCCGCCCTGGGCATCGGACTCAATATCAACCTCACCCCCGACGACTTCCCTGACGAACTTCGAGACATCGCCACCAGCCTCGCCGCACATACGGGACACC
>SLPW01000399.1 GCA_007131755.1 Myxococcales bacterium
ACCCAGTACCCAGTACCCAGTACCCAGTACCCAGTACCCAGTACCCAGTACCCAGTACCCAGTACCCAGTACCCAGTACCCACTCCCGTCACCAAGTACCTGCCTGCCAATGACGCAGTACAGTCGAGTCGACATACGCGAAGAAGTTGAAGTGGTGGTCCGGATCGAGGATTTCGGGTTTACCGGAGAGGGGTATGTGCGTCTCGAGGACGGGTGGTTGTCGGTGCCGGGGGCGTTGCCGGGGGAGCTGGTGCGGGTGCGGCTGCAGGAGGGACAGCGAGAGGGGAGCCGCAGATTATTTGCAGATGTGGTGCAGGTGCTGGAGCCCTCGGAGGAGCGGCGCGACCCGCTGTGTAAGCGCGACGAGATCTGCCGGGGCTGCCAGCTTCGGCATCTGACGGTGGCCGGAGAGCTTCGGTTCAAGGTTCGTACGGTGCGCGAGGTGATGGAGCGCTATGCCGGTCTCGACGAAAAAGACCAGCCGCAGATCGAGGTGGTGACGCCGCAGCCCACGCTTCGGGGCGATGCATTTCGGATTCGCAGCTCCCTGAGCTATCGGCGACGAGGAGAGGACTTCGAGTTGGGGCTCAATACGGCGGTCCGGGAGGAATTGATCCCCATGGTGGACTGCCCGGCGCTGGTGGGTCCGGTGCAGCGCCTTGTGGCGTCGGTGACGCAATGCCTCTCGGCCCAGCGACACTATCCCTGGGATGAAGAGATGGTGCGTCAGGTGCGTCGGCGGGTCGGTGATATCGAGATTTCTGTGGGGATTCGAAGGGTAGATGTGGTGGCGCCGAACCACGGGGTGGGGTTGGTCAATATCCTGACTACGGAGCCTGAGAACGAAGATCACTTCCAGCGAGAAGTCGATGGCGAGCTTCTCGCTCCCTGGCTGGAGAGGCTGTGTGAGACGGTGCCGGAGAAGGTCGGGGTAGCCGTGAGCGGTGGAGGGTTTCGGCGCTATGTCAAAGAGCCGCGGCGCATTCGGATTCCCATCGGCAAGTGGAATATGGAGGTGGGCTACGATGACTGGTTCCACGCCACATTAGAGCCGGCGGAGAGCGTATATGCCCGAATGATGGAGTGGCTCGAGCTCGACGAAGGGGACCGGTTGATCGATATCGGATGTGGTACGGGTACCATTTCGTTGATGGCTTCCGAGAAGGCTCAACAGGTGGTGGGCGTCGACGCCAACGTGGCCTCCATTGAAGTGGCGGAGATCAACGCCGTGGGCCACGGATGCGAGCATGTGCGATTCGAGGTCGGGGGCTGGGAGAAGGTGCTGCGCAATCTGGCCCTCGATGAAGAACGATTTTCCGTGGCGACCATAAATCCCATGCGCGAGCCTCTGGGGCGTCGCGCGCTGGCGTTTTTGCGGCAGTTGGAGGTGGAGCGCCTGGTCTATCTGGGGCCGTCGCCGGAGGCGGCCGCTCGTGATATCGGTGAGCTACGCGAGATGGGATGGACCGTGGAGAGGCTGGCGGCGGGAAATTTGCATCCTGCGACGTATCATACGTTGTTGATGGCGAAGTGTCGGCGGTAGCCAGCAGGGCGACGCCCCTGCGCCTTCGCTGCGCTCCGGCACCTCCCACGACCCGCAAGCGGGTGCCCCGGCTGGGGAGGGGTTTGAAATCCCGCACCGTCCCGCTGATGAGAGGAGAATGCGATGACGATAAAGGCGTTTGAGACGGACGTTGATCCAAGGGATCAGCGATTTTTAGTGATCGGCGGTACGGGGCTGGTGGGCCGGCACGTGGTACGCGAACTCGCAGGAAGGCAGTGGCCGGTGCGGGCGATGCGGCGCTGGGACAGCCCGGCGAAGGGGCTGGACTTTCCGAAGGTCGATGTCGTGGTGGGGGACGTCTTCGAGCCCACGTCATTGGCGGAGGCGATGGCCGGGGTCAACGCCGTGATCTATTGCGCAGCTCCCGATATTGACCTGGATTATTCTCAAATCCTGCGACGAAGTGTGGAGGGCATCCGGCGGGTGTTGGCGGCTTGCCGGGACTACGATGTGGAGCGCATGGTGCTGACCAGCTCGGCGTCGACCATGGGCCGAGGGGTCCCGGGGAGCCGGCTCAATGAAGATAGCTACTATCTTCCGGGATCGTCGAAGGACCCCTTCGCGGAGGCGAAGTACGCCGTAGAGCTCGAGTGCTATCGCTATGTGGCCGACGGATTTCCGGTGGCAATCCTCAACCCGACGCTGATGGTGGGGCCCGGCGTCGACCTGACGGCCTATGCCCGGCTGGGCGTCGACGAACGCCAGCCCGTGAGCACCGTGGATGTGCGCGAGGTGGCGAAAATACACGCCGAGGCGTTATTTCGCGGCCGGCCGGGGCGGCGCTATCTGTTGGCCGGTGAGAATACGACGGCGGTCGAGCTCTTCGAGGGATGGCCGGCGAAGGGAAAAAACGAGCATCGACCCCGCGAGGCTTATCTCGTCGAGCACGGCCAGTGGGTGGATGCCTCGCGGGCGAGGGAGGAGCTGGGGTTGTCGTGATCAATCATCGACCATCAATTCCTGGAAGTTGCCCATGTGGAGGTTGCGGGCGATGAGGCTTCGAAACAGGATGTATTTGATGGCGGCGGCCATGGCGAAGGCGACGATCATCGACGCAAATGGGTAGATGAACATGATGATTTCAAAGCGGCGCGACATGGGGTCGATGAGCTTGGTGATCGCAAAGCTGATGCCGAAATAGCCACCCATGAACAGAAATTGGGCCACCAAAAAGGTCAGCAATACGTGGAGCCAGTGGCCGAAGCCGGCGGTCAACTGTACCGAGCGTTTAAAGGCCCCCACGAAGCTCTCCTCTTCCAGAATCAGTGCCGTATCGCCGAAGGACAAGAAGATGGCCACGAATAAGGCGATCAGATAGGCGAGGATATAGGGTCTTAGCATCTGGTACATGGCCACCATGAATAAGACCCGTCCGGCGGGCATCTTGGCCGGTGCAAAGACCTGGGTGAGTTGCAGAGCCAGGAAATAGGTGATGCAGAAGACGACGGTGACGATGGCGCCGTAGAGAAATACGGGGATGGAGCGGTCGATGACGAAACCGAGATCGACCTTCTTTTCGCCTGTCCGATAGCCGTCGAGGCGTTTGATCATATAGGTCCAGACCACGGTGCTCATGACGACGCTCCAGATTCCCCCGAGGATAAGGGGAATCCAGGTTTCGACGATGGGGGAGTCGGTGAGCGAATTTTCGAGATCGACGGAGATTTCGAAGAAGATGACGATGGGGATCGCGATCAGAATGACCGCACAGACGAGCCAGATCAGACCGGTGATGAGCAGGGGAAGCCAGGCACGGAACATCAAAGAAAATGCGGTGGGAAGGGCGTCCAGAAATTGCTGGGGGGCGTCGTCGCCCAGGGGAAGCTCGTTTCCGACCACCATCGGTTCGTCCTCTTCGTCCCCCGAAGGCGGACCGGGCCGAAAGCCGGTGGGAAAGGGGGAGTTGGAGGGAGGGCGTCCCGGAGGTGGGCCGGAAAAATCTGGGGATTCATCGCTCATGATGCAGATGCTCGCCGAAGTCGAAGTGGTGAACGGGAGGGTATGATACGGATGTCGGCGAGAAATGCGATCGAAAAAAAGAGGTCTTCCGATCGAGGGGGAGCAGCACTTGACTCTTCGTCAGGACCGTCCGGTGAGGATGGTGTCGCGGCCGGCGCGTTTTGCGCGCAACAGGCGGGTGTCGGCGGCGGTCAAAAGGCCGTCGGCATCGGTGCCGTCGGCGCCGAATTCGGCGATGCCGGCGCTGAAGGTGACGTAAAAGGTGCGTCCGTCGTCGGCACAGAAAGGAATGTTGGAGAATTCGCGACGAACGCGGTCCAGGGCCTGGCGGGCGGCGGCGGCGTCATCGTCGACGAGGACGACGGCGAATTCCTCGCCGCCCCAGCGGGCGCGAAGATCTTCGATTCGAAAGCGCTCCTGCAATAGCTCACCAACAGCCTTGAGGACGCGGTCGCCCGTGGGGTGGCCGTAGCGGTCGTTGACCTGCTTGAAATGGTCGACGTCGAGGAGGCAAAACGCCAGCGGTCGCTGATGGCGGTGGGCTTCGCTGAGACGGGCGGAGAGTTGTTCGAGGAAGGCACGTCGGTTGAGAAGACCGGTCAACAGGTCGCGGTCGGCACGTTCACGGTGGAGGCGGGCGCTTTCGAGTCGTCTTGCGAGTCGGGCGCCCAATTCCTCGGGGTCGATACCATGACTGATGACGTCGTCGGCGCCGGATTGAAAGGCAGCGCGGCGCGTCTCCGGGGTGTCCTGTTTTGAGAGGATGACGATCGGTAGGGGCTGCCATCGTGAGATGGAGCGCACGGTGCGGCAGATATCGAAGCAGGACACTTTTGGAAGATGGGCATCGAGCATCAAGAGTTCGGGTCGATATTTTTCGAGGCTCTCGATGATCGAGTTGGCGTTGGAGGTGTGATGGATCGTCGTGTGGGGAATTGCACAATGGCGCAGAACGGCGTCGGTGAAGTCCGCTTCCCCTTCGATGATCAGCACCGTGTGGCCGCGGTCATCGCTTTCACAGCGAAGCACGATATCGGGATGGGCGGTGATGTGGGTCTGACAGGATTCGCGCAATTCCGACAAGATGGCGAGTCCCTTTTCGACGTCGTCTTCGTGTAGCACGCCGTCGGTGGTGGTGAGGGGGACGAGGAAGGTGGCGAGTGCCTGTAGGTGATCCGCAAGTGGGCTGAAGCCGAAGTGGCGGGCCGCCTTGCGGGTACGTGCAGCAATATGCAGCAATTTTCGAGCCTCTTCTGTGGGAGCCCTCGAGGTGTCGACCAATTCACGCCATCGGTGGTGAATGCGGTCGATATCTTCCTGGAGTTGGAGGGAAAATTCGCGCTGAATCGCGTCGAATTCACGTTCCACAGCCGATGTCTCTTCCAGGGTGGAGCCGTGATCCGAGGTCTGAAGAAGCTGGTCGACCTGGATGCCGAACTCCATCGGTGACAGCGGCTTTTGTAAGATCAGGTCAGCGTCGCGTCGTGGCAAAGGGAAGGTGGCCTCTTTTTGGTCCTCCATCGTCTCCGGTGTGTAAAGGAGGATCAGGGCCGGGTGGGAGCCACCGTCGAACCAATGATCGAGGCGGGCAGATAATTCGGGATCCTCCAGATCGGCGTCGATGACGGCAAGATCGATATGGTCGCTCTGCAATAGGCGTTGCGCTTCCTGGAGGCAGTGGGTGGTTTGAACCCTGTAACCCCGACGCTCCAACAGTCGAGTGTACAATCCGCCAAATTGCGGATCGTCCATCACCAACAACACCCATCGCCGATCCGACATGACGATACCTCGTGAACAACGCAACTGGTCTGCCGGTACTACGTCCGGCTCAAATGGTCAGAAAACACCTCTTGTACTCTGAAGCACGAGAAGGGCGGGGAGTATTCCTGCTTCGAGTGGTCATTTGGTCTGATTTTGAACGAACCAAAGGGAAGAACGCCGTGGCACTAAAGACGTAGGGGAGCTCGAAGCGATCCCCCTCGATGCAGGGCGGTCGCATTCTCATTGCCGGTGACGTGAACGGCCCCCGCGCGGCTTGACCGACGGGGGAGAAAGATTGAAGAGCTAACGCAAAGTCCCCCACCTCCTCCGTAGCGGCGGGCCAGCCCGTCGAGAACTGCTAGCTGTCCAGTCTGCTTCACCGCGCGGCGCAAGGCCGCGGGGGTCGGAGGGAGAAATGGCGATGCGGTGTAGCTGTCCAGTCTGCTTCACCGCGCGGCGCAAGGCCGCGGGGGTCGGTTGGAAAGAACGTGACTTTGCGATCACCCTGCCTCTCGATTTTTGTTCTCGCGCCGTGGATGTGCCTGGTGGGGATCAATCCATCAATTTTGCGCGCAATTTGGAGCTCGCAGCGTCGATGATGGTGACCACGACCAGAAGAAGGAGCAGGGCGGTGGCGGCGCGGTCGTACTGGAAGTTGTTTATGTAGCTGTATAGATAAAAGCCGATTCCGCCGGCGCCGACGATACCGAGGATACTGGCGGCGCGAACATTGTACTCAAACATATACAGCGTATAACCCAGCATCAGCGGCAGCACCTGGGGGAAGACGCCCCAACGAAAGCGTTGGATCGGGCCTGCACCGCAGGTGCGAAGGGAGTGAAGGGGGCCGGGATCGATGGATTCGATGCCTTCGTAGTAGAATTTGCCGAGATAACCGGCGGCGTAAAACGTCAGCGCCAGGATGCCGGCGGTGGGACCGAGGCCGACGATGGCCACGAAGAACAGGCCCCAGATGATGCTGGGGATGGTGCGAAGGGCGTTGAGGACGACACGTGCCCCGG
The DNA here is from genome assembly GCA_007131755.1 of Myxococcales bacterium. Taxonomy (GTDB): domain Bacteria; phylum Myxococcota_A; class Bradymonadia; order Bradymonadales; family Bradymonadaceae; genus SLJM01. The sequence goes on from SLPW01000399.1 coordinate 6,310, forward strand.
CCTGGATGGGCTTTGCCGAGATATTTCGAGCCGCCATGACGGCGATGGGAAGCGACAGGAAGGCCGCAAGGGTGGTGCCGATGAGCGCCATCTGCACCGTCTCCAGCAGACTGGAGGCCACGGTGGAGGTGACGTCGAAGTCCGGGGGGAACATTCGCTGGGCGAAGTCGACGGCGTTGTCGGTGTTGGAGAAGACGTCGAGCAGGGAGAATTCGACGTCCATGGCCGCCCAGATGTATAGGGCGAGGGCGGCGAGGAGGACGGTGGCGTAAAAAGATCCCTTGCCCCAGAGTCCGCCGACGCCGCCGATGTCGGGTTCGGGCAGGCGCGGTTCTTCTTCTTCTCGAGGTTCAGTGGCTCGAGGCTCGGTGGCTGGTCCGGTGGCGCAGGCGTGTCCTTCCGGGCAGTCCGTGGCATTTTGAGAAGCGCTGACGATGGGAAATAGGGGCATTTCGACGCTGCCGTCTGCCGAAGGAGGCTGGCAGGGAAGGGGCTTGCCCTGTTCCTCGAGGCGACAACATGCTTCGTCGGGGTCGCCGTCGAAGATGATGCGGCCATCGTGCATGTAGATGACGCGGTCGGCGAATTGGCGGGCCATGGTCAGGTCGTGGAGGACCATGACAAGGGTGGATTGGCCCTCATTGGCCAGGCTCATCAAATCGACGGCGGTCCGGGCCCAGTGGACGTCGAGGCTGGAGACGGGCTCGTCGAGGAGCATCAGGTCCGGCTCTTGAAATAAGAGCCGTGCGATGGCGACCCGCTGTTGCTCGCCGCCGCTGAGTTTCTTGACGCGGTGATCGAGGCGATTGCTCAACCCGAGCTGGGTGAGAAGACGTCGAGCACGGACTTCATCGGTCTTGGAAAATTTGCCCAGGGCGGAAAGACCGTGCCCCCGGTGGAGGCAGCCGCACATGACGTTCTGCGTGGCCGACAGTTGCGGGACGAGGCCGTAGTCCTGAAAGACGAGGCCCACCTTGGAGTAGAGCGATCGCCGAGGACGGTCGTCCGGGCCCATCAGATGGTCGCCGACGCGTACATGGCCTTCGTCGGGAGAGACGAGCCCGCTGAGCACGCGCAATAAGGTGGATTTTCCGCTGCCGCTTCGACCGATGATTGCCACTCGCTCACCACGGGAGACCGAAAAGTCGACGCCCTTCAGGGCCTCGACGGTCTCGGATCCGTCTTTGAAAGCGACGTGCAGGTTTTCGATTTCGAGTAAAGTATTCACGGTCGCAGCATGGGTTCGAGAGTCAGATATCGCCGTCAAATCCGACGATCCGATAGGCGTGGTCCAGGGCCTGCACGTGATCGTCGTGGTTTTGTTCGACCAGCTTGCGGGCGCCGTAGACGCTCTGGAGCAGGTCGGAGTGTTCGTCTTCGTTGAGGGTCAACAGAGCGTCACGCACGGCATCTTTGACCTCCTCTGGGAGATCGCCGCGGATGGCGAGACCGTGAGTGGGGACCGGGCCCTGTTCGGTGATGACACGGATATTTTCTCGCTCCTCGTCGGAGAGATAGAGTTGGAGGGCATAGTCGGAGGCTGCGGCCCCCTCGACCTGTCCGTTGACCAGCGCCCGAAGGGCCTGTTCATAGCCGCCGGCGAAGATCACCTGTCCGAAGAAGTCCTCCGCTTCTCCGCCCTCGGCGATCAATCCCTGGTCAATGGCCTCGGCCATGGGAAAGAGATAGCCCGACGTGGAGGTGTGTGAGGTAAAGGCCACGGAGCGACCTTCGAGGTCGGCCAGTTCTTCAATGTTGCTGTCTTCGAGAGCATACCACTGAGAGTAGTAGTAGGGATTTCCGTTGCGTTCTTCGACGACGAGCAATTCGGCGCCGGCCATCTGATGAGCCATCATATAGGGGAGGCCGCTGAAGTAGGCGACATCGGCGTGTCCGCCACGAAGGGC
>SLPW01000093.1 GCA_007131755.1 Myxococcales bacterium
GATGATGGGAGGGACGTAAGTGGCAACGAAGGAAGAAAAAAGGCCACAGATGAGATTGAAGAAAGGGACCACAGTGCTGGACCAGCGGAGCCAAAGGAAGCCATGACGTCGTTCAGACTGGAATTTGATCAGGGTGGGCAGACCCAACAGGCCACCTTCAACACCGCGTCAATTACGATCGGTCGCGATCGAGGATCGGACTTCGTATTGGATCACCCCACCGTATCGCGACAGCATGCGCTGATCGTCAACGAGGGTGGGGGCCGATTCAAGCTTGTGGTGTTGTCGCGCGGCGGGCTGACGGCGGTCAACGGCCAACCGGTGCAGGCCTCGGAGGTGTCGTTATACGACGGGATGGAGTTGACCTTCGGGCAATATACGATGCGATTTCGCTCCTCGGCGGCGCAGGCGGCGCCATCGCCGCAGGGATCGATGGGAATGTCTCCACCAATGGGGGGAGGCCCGTCGATGGGGGGAGGCCCGTCGATGGGAGGGATGACAGGTTCGCTGGGAGGAGCCTCCAACAGTTTCCCCGGGGCAGCAGCGGGGACCGGGTTCGGCGGGCAGGAACCGGCGTCTGAAGAGCAGCAAGAGGAGAAATCTTCGCCGGCCAATAAAGCGGGGATCGTATCCTGGGACGAGATCGCCGCCAGTTCGGCGGCCGAAGAGGAGGCAGCGGAGAAAGCGAAGCAGGGGGGGGGATTGAGCGAATTGCAACGGATGCGTCGCCAGGGCAACAAGAAGAAGGAGGAGAGCAATCCGGTGGTGGTGATCGGAGCTCTGTTGGCGGCGGTGGCTCTGCTCTTCGTGGCATTTTCGTCGGGATCCGATAGCGGGTCCGTCGCTCAGGAGGGGAGTGTCAATTGCGACCAGGTGGAGGAGCGCATGGAGGTGGCGGTCAGTTGCCTCGACGAAGTGACGTGTCGACGAGAGGCAGAGCAGGCCTATGAGAGGGGGGTGGATTTGATTCGCAACCGGGCGGTAGAGCGGGGAAATCTGTTCAAGGGCTACGAGCGGCTCCTGATGGCGAAGGCCTATCTGGAAGAGGGGGGGATCAACGAGATTCCTGCGGAGATGGATCAGTGGCAGGAAAAACACGATATGGCGCGCGAGGAATTGAACCGGCGTTATCGGGAGTTCATGGTCAGCTTTCATCAGGCGCAACAGCGGGGTCGCAACCATGATATGGCGGACGTGATCAGTCGAGTTCAGATCTATTTTCCGTCGCATACGGCGTGCGAGAATCGCTGGGCGCGCAATGCCGAACGGACCATGAAATCCGAGGGTATCTATCCACGCTGAGGCGATGTTAGTTCAGAAGACGCGAGTAGGGGCCCGGGGCTGGAGGCGATGGTTGGGCCGACTCCTGGTGGCATTGGCGGCGTGCATCCTGGTGGCGAGCCTGGGGTGTGCGGGGCCGGAGGAGCGTGGCGACCGGGCGATGGCCATGGGGGATGTGGACCGGGCGCTGATCTATTACGAGCGGGCGATCACCGACGGCAGCCGCGATCCGCAGTTGTATTTTCGGGCCGCAGAGGCAGCCCAGAGTCAGGGAGCGTTCGCCAAGGCAGAGCGCTATTATAGTCAGTCGCTGCGTTATGGTGGAGGAACGGAGGTGGCCCGGGCGCTGGCGAAATTTTATATCAGCACCAGCAATTTTTCCCAGGCGGCGCGGGTCTTTCAGTATCTGGCGCGACATGAGGAGGATATTCAGCCCCTGTACACCAATATCGGCACGGCCCTGATGTATGCGGGCAAATACGGCGACGCCGAGTCCTATCTGTTGCTCGCCCACCAGATGGCCCCCGACGAGCCGGTGCCCTATGTCAACCTGGGAGTGTTATATGATCGGTATATTCGCAATTATCCGCGAGCGGTGAGGTTTTACGAATGCTACGTGGAGATGTCGGAGGATGCAGCTCAGGTACGTATGGTGCGCACGCGGCTACGGGAGATCGCGAACGAGGGGCCCGTGGACACGTCGCGAGTTCATCTGGAGTGTGGAGAGGAATATCAAATCTACCATCCCGAGCATCCCTCGTTGGCGGAGATCTTCGACGTCGACACAGACCACATCGAAGCCGATGAGAGCCCGGTGATGGAGGACGATGAGGAGGTTAGCCGGGTCTTTGAGGTCTCCGGCGAAGACGCTGGCGAGGAAGACGAAGGGGAAGTCACGCAGGTGGAGCCGGTCATCGAGCGGCACAGTATCGACGGTGAGGAACTCGATGAAGATAAGGATGTGATGGAGGTGGCGAGGCGGCTATTCGAGGCGGGCAGATACGACGAAGTGGTGCAGTGGTTGGAAGGTCGCGACGTCGAAGACGAGCAGGCGTTGAAGGCCAGGCAGTTGTTGGGACGGGCCTATTATCGGGTGGGACGCTTTGAGGACGCCTTGCCAGCGTTGGAGGAAGTTGTTGAGGAGCGGCCGGGCCCGCAGGTGGTCGAGGACCTGCTTCGGGCCTACGAGCAAGAGGGAGAAGGGCAGAAGATGGAGTCTATCTGCGAGCGTTTTTCCGGGTGGCCGGACTACGAAGAGGCGTTGGATCCGTGCCATTGACATCGAAGCGAGGAAGGCAGCGATGAGAGGGCGCAGGAGAAAAGAGGCAAATATAAGGAGGCCACCCCTGGGCCGTTGGCTGCGGCAGGCGCGGGGGGTGTCTACGACGGAAGCGGTGATCTTGATTGTGCTGGGAGTGCTGGTCCTCCTGGCGGGAATCCAATTATTCGGGGGGGGAATCGGTCATCAATACGACAGCGTCACTCGCACGCTCAGCGGAGGTGATGACGAGGCCGATGAGCAAGCGGCGCAGCAGGCTTCGGCACGCTCCGATGGCGAAGCGTCTCGCTCCGATACCAGCGCCTCCGATGATGGACGCGGGCGGGGCGACGGGAGCGACGGAACCGCTCATTCGGGGGGTGGCGATCGTGATGGAGTGGCCATGGGCGATGCGACCAGTGAGCGCGAAGAGGCCAGCGGTTCCGTGGGTGGGGTCAATCCGCTTATCATTCTGTTGATCATCGGCGGAGTATTGGCGGTGGGGTACCTTATATACGCAGACGATGACTGATTCTTAGGGCCAATAAAGCCCGCCGCTGCCAGCGCCGAGATAGGATGTGCAGGTGTCATTCCACGGCGGCCAGCACCCAGCGAAAAAGGGCCAGGCTCAGCAGGGCGTAGAGGAGATCCATGGCGATCATGGCCTGAATCCAACTTCCGACCTCGGGCCAGCCTGCGCCGTCGACGATGGCGGAGGTGACCTGGACGGCGGCGATGAGTAAGGGGATGAGAAGGGGATAGAGGACGATGGGCAGAAGGATCTCACGTAGATCGTTACGCACCAGCATGGCGGAGACGAGGGTTCCCAGAGCTGCGAAGCCGACGGTTCCGACGGCGACGGTCAGGATGTGTAACCCCAGAGTGCCGGAGACATCGATAGAGAAGGTGAAGATCAGAAGGGGAATAAGGGCCAACTCAAAGATCGCGATGAAGATGAGATTGACGATGAATTTTCCCAGATAAAGGCTGTACTGACTGCCGGGGATCAGGGCCAGGGCGCGCAGGCAGTCGCTGTCGCGCTCGTGTTGAAAGGTGCGGCTGACGGCGAGGGTTCCCGTAAAGACGATGGCGATCCAGAGGATGCCGGGAAAAACCAGGGAGATGGTTTCGTCGTCGTGATAGAAGGCGAAGGTGAAGATCACCATCAAGAGGACGGCGAAGGCGATGGTGGTAGTCAGGATTTCACGGGATCGCCACTCCCGGCGGAGATCTTTGCCCACGATGGTCAATGTCTGGCGAAGTAATGGGCGGTTCATGACGACAGCGGGCAATGGTTGATGGGGGCCGGGCGAGGGGACATCCCGGAGCATCCTTGATTAAGCGTGGGTGCGATAGACGTCGATGATTCGTTTGTTCTCTTCGACGGGGTGGTCGTAGGTGATCTGTCCGCGGCGTAGAATGACGAGGCGGTCCACCAGGCCGTCGAGAAGGTCGAAGTCGTGGGTGACGAGGATGACGATACGTCCGCGGTCGCGAAGAGTGCGCAGCAGATCGACGATAAAGCGACCGCCCTGTTGATCGAGACCGGTGGCCGGTTCGTCGAAGAGCAGGAGCTGGGGATTGTGGATGAGCGCACGTGCGATCGTCAGGCGCTGGGTCATCCCACGGGAGAAGTTGCGAACACGGCGGTCGGCGTCGGCGGCGAGTCCGACGCGTTCCAGCCAGGAGGCGACGCGGTCGGCGGGGTTGTCCACGCCATACATTCGGGCGAAGAAGAGGAGGTTTTCGCGGGCCGTGAGTTCGTCGTAGAGCAATTTATGATGGCTGACCCAGCCGATGCGGTGTCGAGCACGGCGGGCGAAATGCTGGCGCGAGACATCGTCATAGACAATGGTCCCCGACGTGGGCCGATCGGTGGTGGCCAGGAGATCGAGGAGGGTTGATTTTCCGGCGCCGTTGTCGCCGACGATCCCGATGGCCTGGCCGGCCTGAAGCGTCAGATCGACGCGGTGAAGAGCAAAGGTGCGACCGAAGGCACGGCAGACGCCGCGCAGGATGACCTGAGAGGGAAAGCGCGGTGGCATGACGGGGCCTCATGCCTCGGCGTCAGAAGATGGATCGTCATCGGAGTCAAGTTCCTCGATCTTGCCGAGGATCAGCGCCAGCCGCTGGCGAAGGAGGGTTTCTTCGGCCTGCAGTTCGTCGATCTCGGCGGGGTCTTCGGAGGTGTCGAGGGCCCAGGTGACGGCGGCGAGCTCGTCGAGGATATCGTCGCGCTCGCTCTGAAGGGCACGGAGAATATCGTCATTTTTGAGGTTGTCGCGAAATGCTCGGTACTCGCGGCGGCCGAAGAAAGCGACGGCGATGGCGGCCAGGATACCTCCGAACAGCGCGATCCAGCCCCCAAAAGGCCAACTAAAGGGCAGGCCCTCGAGCCGAAAGGCGTAGGATTCCCCGCTGTCGATGGAGTGTCCGGTGGCGACGAGGAAGTCGCTATCCGAAAATAATCCGGCGCTTCGAGGGTCGGTGCCAACTTCAAAGCCCGGAGCAATCAGAGAGAGGTCGTCCATGCGGGGGACTTTCTCGAAGCTGGTTTCGACGGGGATCAGGATCTGGATGTCGTCGACGGGATATTGCATGGGATGTTCGAAGGTAAACCTCGACGGAGGGTCGAGTTGACGAAAGGATCCGCGGGCAGCCTTCGAGAAGCGGACTTGAACCGTAATGGGTCGGTTGGGCTGGAGGACGCCCTTCCAGTAGACGACGTTTGTGATCACTTCGTGCGCGCCGGGTCCGGCAAAGCTGATCCCTTCGGCGCGGTAGGGAAGGCGCAGGGGAATTCCGCGCTCCAGAGCGGGATCGTCGGAGGCAGCGGGGTCGAAGAGTTGATCTCCCTCGAGTTCGATGGTCCAGAATTGATCGAAGACCAGATAGTCCTCCCAGGGGGAGACGAGGACCCGCTTGTTGGCGATGCGGATGCCTGGCCACTGACCTGTGGCGTCGTAGACGGGCAGGTCGACGCGGGAGTCGTGATCGGGATGTACGAAGTCGGACTCGAATGCGTAGGTGCCGCCGGCGACGGTGGCCGAGGTCCGCGCCTGAAGAAGGAGGCCGCGGCTGGCGAGGTCGTCGGGGAGGTCGTCGAAGCGAGCGATGCCGTTGTCGTCAGTGGTGGTGTGCCAGACCTCGACGTCACGTCGGTGGGCGCTGGACTGCAGAGGACCGGGAGGCCAGACGGCGTGCAGGGCGACGGGGTGGTTTGCGAAGAGATCTTCGTCGTCGGCGTGGAAGACACGCACGGAAAAGGAGAAATCGCCCTCGGGCAGTTGTTGTTCCACCGCTGTGGGAGGCGTCTCGTCGGTGGCGTGTACGGCAGGATGGTCGTCGGCGACCTCTGTAGGTGGAAGGGGGGAAGTCTCGCCGGGAAGGGCGTCGTCGTCGGGGGCCACATAGTCGTCGGCCCCTACGGCCTGGGCAAAGGCCGTGGATGCGGGCAGGCCGGCGGCGATGGTCAACGCCAGGCATAAGATGAGAGATCGCTTCGAGATCATCCTGTTACCTCCGAGGTGCGAGGCGGACTGCAGAGGGATTGAAAGTCGTCGGAGGTCCCCTCGCTGGCAAGGGAGCCCGACTGTTCGACGGGGCGGCCGCACTTGCTGCAGAAGCGGTCGTCTTCGTCGATAGGAGCGCTGCAGCCGTCGCAACTCAAGGCGGCTTTCTCGTCGCGCCAGGATTCGTCGTCGGCTGCGTCGTCCACGATGGCGGATTGTTCGGCGTCCGAGGCCAGGGTGGAGAGACGCTCCTCGACGGCGCGGTCGATGACCTCGTCCCAATCGCGGTCGGCGCCGTGGAGGGCTTCGAGACGCCTCATAACCCCCAGGGCCTGACGTTCGCAGGATTTCTTGAAGCGAAGGTAATCCTCTTCGGAGATCTTATTGGTCTTCCAGTCGTATTCCGTGTCGCGCAGGGCCTGGATGAGGGCAACCTTTCGGCTGACCAGGGATTCGATCAGGCGCAGCTCCTCATCGAGCATCTCGAAGTTGAGCTGGCGATGGCGCGATTGCAGAAAAGGCCAGAGCATCATGAGGGTCATGATGAGCGTAAAAGCGATGGCGATGACGATAAAGAGGATGGTCATGAAGTCCCCTCATGCTCAGGAGTCAGGGTTTCGGGCCCCGTGATGTCGGGAGGGGAGTGTGGACCTGGGTCGTGGTTGTGGGCGACGATGCGCTCGTAGCGTTGGGCGTTCCCCCACTCGGTATGAGATTCGGCAGTCCAGATGATGACGGGTGCAAAGCACAGGGCGACGAGGGAGCCGAAGATGGCGGCGCGGCCCCAGCCGCCGCGGCCGGGCTGCAGGGTGTTGAGGGCGCGGCGAGTGGGCCACAGGCAGATCAGAGCTCCGAGCACCAGGATGGCACCGCCGAACCAGAAGAACCAGGTAAAGGGACTGACGAAGACCTTGAAGACGGCGGTCTCCGTATTGGGATCGAAGTTGACCAGGGCCACGTAGAGATCCTCCATGGGGGTGGATCGGATGTCGATTTCGCTGATCGGCATCTCCATGGTGGCGTGGAAGAAAGCCTTTCCGGGATAGCTGGTATAGGGCTGGATGGGCTCGGGTTGTTGGTCGGAGAAGGAGTAGCGAAGGCGGTCGAAGTTGTAGGCTACAAGGTCGGTGAAGTCATAAAAGGGCTCACCGCCTCGTTCGACGGTCATGGTGGAGATGACCATGCGGTGCGAGCGAACATCGTCGGTGTGGAGTCCGTGATGGGTCAGGGTGTAGTCGCCGACGGTGACGGATTCGCCGACCTGAAGAGAGACGTCCTTTTCGATCTTGAGGGCGTTGCCGGCGAAGGCGAGGAAGGCGAAGACGACGCCCAGGTGGACGATATATCCGCCGTAGCGACGTTTCTGCTTCATGCAAAGGCGCACAAAGGACTGCATCCAGGTCTCGTCGTGTCCACGGCGACGTGCAGACATGCCGCGGTAGAATTCCTGGACGATGGTGGCGGTGACGAAGAAACACAGGCCGACGGCGGTGACGGCGTAGGCGGTGGTGATCTCGTCGGGGGTCACCCCGAGGTCGGCGCCACGGCCGAACCAGTAGGCGGCCAGGACGATGGGAGTGAGGATGACGGTGGCGACGATGGGGACGACGAAGTTGCGCTTGAAGTTGCGCCAACTGGCACGTCGCCAGGCGATGATGGTGCCCACGCCCATCATGGCCAGCATCAACAGCCCGAGGGGGATCATCCACTGGTTGAACCACTGGGGACCCATGGCCACGTCCTGGCCGGAGAACCACTCCCGGATGCGAGGCCACAGCGTTCCGTAGAGGACGACGGTGGTCATGCTCAAGAACATCCAGTTGTTGAAGATGAAGGCGGCTTCGCGGCTGACGGGGCTGTCCAGGCGCTGCTCGGCGCGAAGGTCCTTCCAACGCCAGATGAACAGGGCGAGGCTGGAAACGGTCAGGGTGATCAGCAGGGTCAGAAAGTAGGGGCCGATGGAACTCTGGGCGAAGGAGTGAATGGACTCGATGAGGCCACTACGGGTGATGTAGGTGCCGAAGATGGTCAGCAGGAAGGTGCCGATCATCAGGCCCACGTTCCACCGTTTGAGCATCCCCCGTCGCTCCTGGATGAGAAGGGAGTGGATCAGGGCCGTGGAGGTGAGCCAGGGAAGAAGGGAGGCGTTCTCCACGGGGTCCCAGGCCCAGTAGCCGCCCCAGCCCAGCTCTTCGTAGGCCCACATGCCTCCGAGGATGTTGCCGATGGTCAACAGAAGCCAGGGGATGAGGATCCACTTGCGCGCCGCCTCGACCCAGGTATTGCCCAGGTTGCCCGACAACAGAGCGGCGATGGCGAAGGCGAAGGGCACGGTCATGGTGGCCATGCCGCTGAGCAAGAAGGGGGGGTGGAGGATCATCTTCGGGGTCTGCAACAAGGGATTGAGACCCTCCCCGTCGCTGGGATCGTCGATGATGTGGTAGGGGTCGAAGGGGTTGGAGCCGAAGACGAGAATGATCATCAGCCCGGCGACGACGGCCATGCAGGTGGCCATGACCCAGGGCATGAATTGCTGGTATTTCTTGCGATTGACGTAGACGCACAGGGCGGAGAAAGCGGCGGCCTTCCAGATCCAGAACAGCAGGCTGCCAGCCTGACCGCCCCAGAATGCACCGAGGAGGTAAAAGGTGGGCATCGTGGTGTCGGAGAAACTGGCCACGTACTGGATACTGAAGTCGTGGGTCAAAAAGGCGTGGATCAGGATCGCCGAGGCAGCCGTAAGAGAGCCGGCGACGGCGTAGCAGGCAAAGCGCGCGGCGTGGAGAAAGCGCCGCGAACGGGTGATGGCGGCCACCGCCCCCAGGGCGACGGCGACGATGGAAACGTACAGGGCGAAATAGATCGCCATTGAACCGAGCCAACTCATGACAATGTCCTGGATTCAGCGCTGAGCGGTGGGATCGGAGGAGTCCGTAGGGGGGGCGCCGTAGTCGCCGTCGTCGTAGCCTCCGCCGGAGCTGGGAGGAGCGCCTTCGTAGCGACTGGGGCATTTGACGAGGACCTCGTCGGCGTGCAGCACCCGTTGGTCGTCGAGAAGGCCCTGAGCGACGATTTCGGAGTCCTCCTCGAAGGTGTCGGGCAGGGGACGTTCGTAGACCACGGTGATGAACTCACCCTTTGAGGTGATATCGAATTGGCTGCGAAGTTGGCCATCCTCGCCGACATAGGTTCCCGGCTGAACGTCGCCACGGATGCGTACGGTCTGTCCGGCCAATTCGTCGATACGCTCCACCGCTTCATGGACGTCGAAGAAATAGGTCTCGTTTTGGAGGCCGTCGAAGACCAGAAAGGAGATGGCCACCAGGGCCACGGCGACGCCGATGATCATGCCCCACTGGGGGCCGTCATCGGGACTGGAGTCGAGGCCGTAATCGAGGTTGTCGGCCAAAAGCTCCTCGTCGAGCAGTTCGTCGTCCAGAAGTTCGTCGACGCTACCGTCACGACCGTTGTCAAAAGAGGATGATGATGAGTTCATAGCCAGAACCACTGTAAGCGAGGTCGATTCGTCACAAGAGCCGATTCGTTCGTAAGGCCGAGGCCAAAAGGTGCGGTGACCGTCGACGGTTTTACAAATTCCTTGGTAACGGGAACCTGCGACGATGGCCCGGAGCAAACATCTCTTCGGGGGTCACCATTCCCGGGAGCACCTCGTCGAAGGAGCCCGTTCGATCATAGTCATGTAGCGTAACCACCAGCGCCGGGCAAGGAAAGGGGGCGCGGCAAATTGCCCCACGTGACCAGGGAGTGAATCAGCGCTGGTGGATGGTCAGAAGATGGTGCGGATTCGACTGCCGTCGTCACCGCTGTCGGAGGACGGCGAAGTGGAGGGCGATGGTTGGGGCTGTGGACGAGGTCGGGGTCGCCACTGAGGAGTCTGCGGGGCGTCGGGATCGGTGAATTCCTGCTGGATGTAGAAGACGGTGGCGTCAGGGCCGAGTTCGAGCTCGTAGGTCCTATTTTCCGGTTCGATCCGCACCGAATCATCGTCGTCGGGATCGTGTTCGGGCATATCGACGGTGATGGTATAGGTGTCGCCGGGAATTCCCGTAAAGGCGAAGTGGGCAAAGCCGAGGCCATCGGTACGCACCATTTTTTCGCCGTCGAGAAGGATGGGCACATCCTCGCAGTATTCGTCATCGAGATCGTCGTCACAGTCCAGATCGATCCAGGTCAGATAGTCCATAAAGGTAGATCGAAAGGTGACCCGTAGGCTGACGGGGATGCCGCGATAGCCATCGCCGTCGACGCGGGGGGCGATCTGAAGATTTGTCTCCAGCGAGGGTTGTTCGTCGGCGATGCGATAGCCCTCGATTTCCTCGACGGCGAGGCGGACGGTTTTTGTGGGCTGCTCCAGAAGTTCGGCTTCGAAGGTGCCGTCGGCGTCGGTGAGGCCGACCACATTGTCGTCGAGGAGCACCGGGATGCCGGGCACGGGATCGCCATTGAGGTCGGTGGCCCGGACCTCGATGGGAAAGTCGAAGAAGGGAAGTTCCTGCTGCTCTTCTTCGCCACAGCCCGTAAGGGCCATGGTGCCGACAACGAAGAGCAGGATCAGGCCGAGGGCGAGCCCAGGGGCGGCGTGGTGGCAAGTCGTGATGGGGCTCAATCGTTTGCGGTTGGGCTCAGTCGTCATCGTCATCTCCATCGGATCCGAGGTGGACGATCTTAGCGGAGTGGTAGGTCCGCATAAAGTTTTCGGCGTCGGCGAAGGGATCGAAACGGCTGAGGCGGTGATAGCGGCGATTGGCGCTGCCGATCCGTCCCTCGGAGACCGCCTCGTCGAGGGTCTCGATGATGGTCTTCAACTCCTCTTGGATGACCTCTTGTTGGTAGACGCGTTGCCAGGTCTCGAGATCGTCGTCGGTAGGATCGCTTTGTCGACGGATGACCTGGGTGAGGAGTTCGAGGGCCGACGAGTAGTAGTCGAGCTGTTCGCGTTGAGAGGATTCATCTTCGGCGCGTGCGATGTACTGGCGGGCTTCGTCGCGCCACTCGTCGAGTTGCCGGTCCGTGGCGCGTTGGACGGCGTCGGCGGGAGGGTTGTGTTCAAAGGAGGTGATGATGCTCAGTCGATCGTCAGAGTGAACGGTGGTCGGGAGGTCCACCGTGGCATCGTCGACACCGGCGGACTCGTCAGAGCCCGGATCGGTCTCGTCGCCGTTGGAAGAAGGCGGGGGGGCATCGAGCTGGTCCGGTGCCTCGGCCTGAGCATGCATGTCCTCGGCAGGTGGATCGGAGGAGGAGTCACCGCCGAGGATGGCCAGCAGACCGACGCCGAGGATGAGGACTCCGAAGACGGCGGCGCCGACGACCTTGATATCCAGCTCGGCCAGGTTGATTCCGCCGCCGAGGGAGCCGCGAAAGGCGCCGGTGGTGGCCGGACGTTCCGAGGGGTCGGCGGCCAGGGCGGGCAAGAGTTTTTTGGCGAGCTTGAGGTCTTCGCGCTCCTGCAACTTCTGGGGATGAAAGGGCAGACCCGTGATGGCAGCGCCGACGACGGCGGCCAGGCTGTAGACGTCGGAGGCGGGGCTGAGTTCGCGCTGCTCCGGGGGGGCGTTCATCTCGGGAGGGCCGAAGACGCCGAGATTTCCGCGGTCTTCGAGACGAAGCATGTCGAAGGGTTCGACGAGCACATTGCCGTCGTCGTCGATCCAGACGGCGTCGGTGGTCAGGTTGGCGTAGGCCAACTGATTGGCATGGACGGTTTCGAGGACATCGGCGATGGGGTCAATCCACTGCAGGACCAGATCAGGGTCGATGGCTCCGTTTTGTTCGATGAGCTCGGTCAGGCGCTTTCCGCGAGGGGCGTCGAGTTCGGCCCACATCCCGGAGTCGCTGACGAACATTCCGTTCATCGACACCAGATGACGATGCTGGAGTTCATGGAGCTCGGCGATGCGCTCGCGAAGAGGGGCAGACATGGTGTGGGGCTCGCCATCCCACACTCTTTTCAGGACGACGGCTTTGCCGAGGGCGTTTTTGGCATAAATGAGAGTGACGTCGCCGCGTTGGATGTCGTTGGGACCGAATTGATATCCGCGATGGAGGTCGTCGTCGCGGTCGATGGGATCGACGTTGCTGCCGAAGGCTGGAGGGGGCGGGGCGCCGGCGCCGGCCTGCAGGGCGTTGATGTCGACAAATTGGGTATTTCCGTCGTAGCCGGCCTCCTCCTGGTGAGGAGTGAAGTGGGCCTTCTGCTCGGCAAAGTCGCTGACGTTGATAAAGGCGGTGGCCCCGTCGTGGCCGGCGTCGTCGTCGCTGGGAATGATGACCTGGGGACCGGAAGATCCGGAGGAGACGGGTTCCGTCGACGAAGAGCCACCGGCGGCGGGGCCGTTGGTGTGCAGAGAGGAGAATTGGCCGGCACCCGGTCCGGAGGGGGGCGAACTTCCCGTACCGGATCCCACGGAGGGCGGGGGCATATCGGGCTGTTGAGGAGCGCTGCCGTAGGAGGGAGGGTTGTGGCCAAAGGAGCTGCTTCCATAATCGGGTGCGCTACTGGTGATGCCTCCCTTGCCGGATGGACCGCCGACAGGGGGCATTTCAAAGAGTTCGGTTTTCTCTTCGAACTCGTCTCCCGGTCCGGAGTGACCCATCATGGGAGGCGGGGAAGAATCGACGGTGGGAGGGGGCTCGGGCTCCATATTTGGAGGCGGCGCGGAGTCAATGGTGGGGGGAGGAGCGAATTGGGGCCCATCGCCCCCGCTTCGCAGAGCGTCGAGATCGACGAGTTGAGTCTTTTCTCCGTCATCGCCCTGCTGCGGTTGTCCCCCCTGTGTGTGGGGCCTTCTTTGATGGGGCCCCTTGTTGTATCGGTCGTCAGACATATGTTCACAGTAGCAAAGAGGAGCGAGGAATTGCAGGGGACGGGCTTTCTACGTCAGCTACGCTCACCGTGCATCCGGTGGAGGTTGAAACCAGCTCTCGTCGACATCGAAGCTCCGCTCCTTGATATGATCCATGAAGGTGGGGATATTTCCCACGGCAATATGCTCTCCCAGGACTTCTCCGGTATTGGGATCGTTGCCGCGGTTACGAAAGACGAAGAGGGGGCGGATCTGATACTCGCCGGCGGAGTCCAGGCCCAGGACCTCGCAAATATGGGTGATCTTGCGGCTGCCGTCGTTGAAGCGACTGGTCTGGATGATGACCTCGATGGCGGAGGCGACCTGAGAGCGAAGGGCCCGAAGGGGCATTTCCACGCTGCTCATCATCGACATCGTCTCCAGGCGTCGCAGGGTGTCGTCGGGATAGGTGGCGTGACAGGTGGACATGGTGCCCCCGTGACCGGAGGTCATGGCCTGAAGAAGGGTGAGAGCTTCGCCGCCTCGGATTTCACCGATGACGATGCGATCGGGCCGCAGGCGCATCGCGGAGTGGAAGAGATTGCCGATGGTGACCTCGCCACGGCCCTTTGCGTCGGGCCCGCGGGTCTCGAGCATGAGCACATGGGGCTGTTGTAGCTGAAGCTCTGAGGAGTCCTCGATGACGACGATCCGCTCGTCGGGGCGGATCTTGGCGGAGACGCAGTTCAACAGAGAAGTCTTACCACTTCCGGTTCCGCCGGCGACGATGATATTGCGCTCCATCTGGACACAGATGTCGATGAATCGAGCTCCAATGGGAGAGATGGAGCCGAATTCGATGAGCTTGTCCAGGGAGAGGTCGAATTTTCCAAAGCGCCGGATGGCCACGGAGATGCCATTTCGCGCGCAGGGGGGAAGGACGACGTGGACCCGGCTTCCGTCGGGCAGGCGCGCGTCCATTCGGGGGTTGAGTTCGTTGAGTGTCTTGCCCACGTACTGAGCGATATTCTTGACGCCTCCCAGCAGATCGTCGGGGTTGTCGAATTGGGCGTCCGTCTTCTTGAGTTTACCGCCGACCTCGATCCACACCTCGTCGGGACCGTTGATCATGATCTCGCTGACCGAATCGTCCTCCATATAGGGAGCGATGCAGCGAAAATAGCGTCGAATCGACTGTTCGAATATTTTCTTCGGGATCATGAGTGGAAACGTCCGGGGGATGGAGCCTGGACCTCGAGGGAGGCGAGCGTCACCGCAGAGTATACAGGAGGCGGGAAAAGACCGTCAATTGGTCGGGTTGTGGAGGGTGTGATCGGTTTCCGTCGGTTGTTGTTCCCAGGCCCGGCCCCCGGCCCTCGCCCCGGCCCGCCTTTCCCCACTCCAAGACTGCGAGCAAGGGCAAGGACATGGGCAGGGATTACTTCGGGCTCGGGCCAAGGCCTGGGTGTAGCCTCGACCACTTTGAGTCCAACAACCGATCAAGGTAGATCACACTCGGTTGTGGGGTGGGCGGGCCCAAGGGGACGGCGCCTTGGGCCATGAAGGGGGGGCAGGTTGTTGGCGTTGTCGTTGCGATTGGCGGTGTGCTACAGGGTTGGGCGGGGTTGTTTCGATGGTCGATGTGTCGAATACATTGAGCCATGGAATGCGAAGTGGCGCCGTTGGTTAGGACCGATGGAAGATGGGTCGCCAGGTCGAGACCGGGAAAGGTTATGTTGCAGTTCGTGGACAAAAGAGTGGTGCCCGCCGTAGCCCTGATTGCGGTGGTGGCGATGGTGGTGGCGCTGGGGCTGGTGTTCTTTTACGCCCCGGTGGAGCGGACGATGGGGATCGTGCAGAAGATCTTTTATGTCCATGTGCCGGCGGCGATGGCGATGTATGCCGGGTTCGTGGTGGCCGCGGTGTGCAGTCTCTTCTATCTGTTTCGGCCTGCCGAACACTGGGACGCCGGAGCGGTGGCGGGAGCAGAGATGGGGCTCGGGGCCTGCGTCTTCGTCCTGTTGTCGGGGCCGCTGTGGGCCTACAAGGCGTGGGGGACGGCCTGGACCTGGGATCCCCAATTGACGGCGACCTTCGTGATGTTCTTGATGTACGGAAGTTATGTATTGCTGCGCCGCCTCGGAGGAGAGGGGCGTCAGTTGAAATCGACGAGCGCCGTGCTGGCGATCGTGGCGGTGATCAATGTGCCCATCGTCCACTATGCGGTGGAGATGTGGGGCGGCATGCACCCGGTGGTCGAGCGCGAGGGTGGGGGAGGACTGGCGCCGGAGATGTCTGTGACGCTGCAGGTGACGATGCTTGGCGCTCTGCTTCTGTTTTCGGCCCTGCTCTGGATGCGGTTTCGGCTCCTGACGACGCAGACACGAATCGAAAAGTTGTACCTGGAAGTCGCCGATCTGGAGCGACTCGGCGAAGGGAGTAGTAGATGACGAGGCGGGCTGTACACAGAATCGTTCGATGGATGACGACAGTGCTCCTGATGGGCGTCATGGTGAGCGCGGCCACGGCCTGGGCACAGGAAGGGGAAGGAAGTTCGTCCTCCGAGGAGAGCACGGCCGTCGTGGAGGAGACGATCGAGCAGGCCACACAGCAGGCCGAGCAGGCCGCGCAGGGCCATCAGGAGTTGTCCGAAGGCGAAGAGCCGCAAGGGCAGGAAGAAAGCGAGTCCGGTCAAGCCGAGGCACAGGTTTCGAGTTCGCCGCGGACGCTCCCGCAGGAGGAGACGCAGGTGACGGGAGGAACGTTGGTCATCGTCACCTACCTCATCCTGTGGGGGATGCTGGGCCTGTTTTTGTTGGTGATGATGTGGCGGCTTGCGAGGTTGACGAACGAGGTGGAAGGACTGGAGAGCAGGTTGGACGAGTTATTGGAAGACTGAGGCAAATTTTATCAGCAGGGGGTGGTGATGGCGACGGAGTCGAGAGTGGATACGATGGAGGTTACAGAAGAGACGCGACAGGGCGATCGGGGGGAAGAGGTCGTCATCGAGCCCGTGATCGGGGCCGGTGAGCGCATGGAGTTTGTGCGCTTTGGGCGGCAGTTGTACCGGGCCGATCCGCACTACAGATGTCTGCCGGACCTGTTGGTGTGGGACCGATTGTGGCCCCGGGGAAATCCCTGGTTCGAACATGGGGAAGCTCAGTTATTCGTGGCCCGACGCCAGGGGGAGATCGTAGGGCGGCTGTCGGCCCAGATCGACGAGGAACACCTGCGGATTCACGATGACGGGGCGGGGTTCTTCGGGTTCTTCGAGTCCGTCGCCGATCAGGAGGTGGCCAACCGATTGCTACGGGCCGCCGAGGATTGGTGCCGGGCGCGGGGGATGGAGCGCATTCGCGGCCCCTTTTCGTTTTCCATCAATCAGGAGTCAGGGCTTTTGGTAGAGGGCTTCGACTCACCGAATTACGTGATGATGCCCCACGGAAAACCCTATTACGGGAATCTACTGGAGAAGGCGGGTTATCAGGGGGTTCAGGACCTATATGCCTGGCGATATGTGCGCGAGCACCCGCCCAAGCAGGTCCAGCAGATCGCCGACGCCGTGGCGGAGCAACCGGGCCTGGAGGTGCGCACCATTGAGAAGGGGAATATCGAAAGCGATCTGGACGTGATCATGTCCATCTTCAACGAGGCCTGGTCGAAGAATTGGGGCTTCGTTCCCCTGACGCAAAAAGAGATCGAAGAGCTGGCCAAACAATTCAAGCTCATCATCGATCCCGAGTTATGTCTGATCGCCGAGGTCGATGGGGAGCCGGCGGCAATGGCGGTGGCTCTTCCCAATATTTACGAGGTGGCCTCCGATCTGGACGGCCAGCTATTTCCCTTCGGTTGGGCGAAGTTATTGTATCGGATCAAGCGTCGGCGTCCGAAGTCCTTTCGTCAGATCCTGTTGGGGGTGCGAAAGAAATTTCGAGGCAGCACTCTGGGAGGACTCAGTCTGCATTTATACGTCCAGATTCATCGCAAGGCCTATCGCCGTGGCTATGTGGAGGCCGAGGCGAGCTGGACGTTGGCAGACAACGAACGGATCAATTATGGCATGGAATTTATGGGGTCCGAGCACTATAAGACGTATCGAGTCTTCGAAAAATCATTATAAGACGTCACAACACAGGGGAATGAGATGAAGGTCTTTTTGACGGGAGGCACGGGCTTTGTGGGGTCCCATGCGGCGGAGGCTTTGTTGGAGGAGGGCCACGAAGTGGTGGCGATGGTGCGCGAGACGTCCGATGTGGAGCACCTGCGCATGTTGGGTGTGGAGATGGTGACGGGTTCTCTGGGGCAAGCCGTCGAAGTTCGGTCGGTGCTCCAGGAGGTGGAGGCGGTGGTGCATATCGCCGGAATCACCGCCGGAGTCGATCCGACGTTATTATATCGGGTCAACGCCGCTGGAACCCGGGATCTGGTAGATCGAGTCGCGGAGGTTTGCGGCAGCGGGACGCGATTCGTCTACATCTCCAGCATTTCTGCCCAGGGGCCCTCGACGGGGCCAGGACCTCGATCGAAGGATCTTCTGCCGAATCCGGTCAGCCACTACGGTCAGAGCAAGCTCGACGGGGAAGGGGCGGTGCTGGCGCACCGAGACGAATTGGCGGTGACGATCTTGCGTCCTCCCGTGGTCTACGGGCCGCGCGACCGGGATATGCTGGAGGTATTCGCGCTGGCGAATCGCCGGATTACGCCCGTGTTGAGTGGCGAGAGTCGAAGTCTGAGCGTGGTGCACGGAGAGGACCTGGGGCGGGCGATCGCCGCCTGTCTTAGCGCACCGGGCCAGGGGGAGGTCTATCCCGTGGATGACGGAAATTGCTATACCTGGCAGCAATTGGGGGAGTTGACGGCCGAAGCGGTGGGAAAGAAGACACTGACATTGCCGGTGCCGCCAGTGATGATGGCCGGGGCGGCGTGGTTGGCCGAGGTGGGAGGGGGCTTGCTGAATACGACAGCGACGTTTACGCGCGATAAATATCGGGAGATGGTGCAGACCTCGTGGGTCTGTGGACACGACGAGATCCGCGGCGATCTGGGCTGGGAGCCTCGGTGGACCTATGGGGAGGGGGCGCGGCAGACCGTGGAGTGGTATCGGGAGCGTGGTTGGTTGTGAGAGGCGGGTGGTGGGTGAAGGGCGGGTGGTAGGTGGTGGGTGTAAAGGCGGGTGAAAGGCGGGTGATGGGTGTAAAAGCGGGTGAAGGGCAGGTGATGGGTGAAAGGCGGGTAGTGGGTGGTGGGTGAGAGTTACATTTCTTGGAGGGTGGGGATTCCGAGCAGATCGAGGCCGGCGGCGATGGTGTGTTGGGTGGCCTTTGCCAGAAGCAATAGCCCCTGTCGGCGCTCTCCCTGGAGTTCGACGAGGCGGTGGTCCGGGTCGTTGTAGAGGCTGGAGAAGGCGCTGCACAGCTCGAAGAGGTATTCCGTAATGCGTCCGGGGTTTAGCTGTGTGGCCGCCGTTTCCACGGTGTCGGGCCAGGTCTGGAGGGTGCGCACGACCTTCATCTCCTTGTCCGTTCCCAGGGCGCTCAGCGCGTCGTCGTCGAGCTGGGGCCAGCCGCCGAGGCGACGCTCCAGCGAGGCGATGCGGGCGTAGCTGTACAGGCAATAGGGACCGGTGCGGCCCTGGAAGTCGATGGAGCGCTGCGGATCGAATTGAACGGTCGTCCTGGGGCCGAAGTCGAGGACGTAGAATTTCAATGCCGCAAGGCCGATGACCTCGGCGCGGCGCTTTCGCTCGTCTTCGTCGAGATCGCCGTAGCGCTGGGCGATGGCCTCGTCGGCCAATTCCACCATGGCGTCCATCAGGTCGTCGGCGTCGACGACCTTGCCCTCGCGGCTCTTCATCTTGCCCTCGGGAAGCTCCACCATGCCGTAGGAGAGGTGGTGGAGGCGTTCGTCGAGGCCAGGCCTCAGCTTTGCGAGGATCCGAAAGAGGACGTCGAAGTGGTACTCCTGCTCGTTGCCGACGACGTAGACCATGTGGTCCGGATCGTAATCGCGAAGCCGCCTATCGGCGGTGCCCAGATCCTGGGTCATGTAGACGGTGGTCCCGTCGGCGCGCAAGAGCACCTTCTTTCCCTGCAGGCCCAGCGGTTCCAGATCGCAGACGACGGCGCCGCTTTCGTCGGTGGCAAATAGCCCTTTTTCCAGGCCCTCACGGACGAGTTCTTTTCCCGATTCGTAGGTCTCGCTCTCCAGATAGACCCGGTCGAACTCGATGCCGAGGCGTTCGTAGGTCTCGTCGAAGCCGTCGAGGACCCAGCGGTTCATGCGCTTCCAGAGCTCGAGGGTCTCTTCGTGGCCGTCTTCCCACTGGCGAAGGCGGGTACGCGCCAATTTGCCCAGATCGCTGTCGCCGTTGAAATAGGTATTTTCGTAGTGGTCGAAGAATTTGTGGCGAAGTCGCGTCGGTTCGTCGGCGAATTTTTCGCGCCATTTTATGGAGGCCTCGTCGTCGAGCCAGGACTGAAAGCGTTGTTCGGCCTGGTCGGTGTCTTGCCATGCGTCGTATTCATCGGCGAATTCTCGATTGAAGCGCACGTAATAGCGACCGACGAAGTGGTCGCCCTTTTCGCCGGTGTCCTCCGGGGTTTCGCCGTCGCTGAACAGTTCGTAAGCCACCATGGACTTGCAGATGTGGATGCCGCGGTCGTTGATCAGGTTGACGCGAGTGATCTGAAGTCCGGAAAATTCGAGGATGGAGGAGACGCAGTCGCCGAGAAGGTTATTTCGCACATGCCCCAGGTGCTGAGGCTTGTTGGTGTTGGGGGCGGAGAATTCGATCATCCAGCGGGTGTCCCTGGGCGTGCCCTGTCCGAAGGCGTGGGCGTCTTGAAGTGCCTGGGTGATGACGAGGACGGCCAGACGCGCGGGGTCGAGGGTGAAGTTTACGTAGGGACCGGCCGTTGAGACCTGAGCGACGATATCGTCTTCGCTCAGCAGGTCCCGAAGGTGTTGGGCCACCGTTTCGGCGATATTCTGCGGCGACGTCTTCAGATGAGGGGCCAGCGAAAAGCAGGGAAAGCCGCGGTCGCCCATATCGGGGCTGGGCGGTGCGGCCAGGGCGATCTGGTCCGCCAGGGAGGGATTGACGCCGGTGGCGGCGATGGCCTCAGATTTCAGCGATTCGAGATGGCTGTCGATGTCCTGGATACGCATGACGGCTCCGAGGGGAGTAACGTTGGTGCCGGGGAATCTTTTCGTTTTTCGCCCCTGCGTCAAGGGGCCAATTTGGTGGAACGGTCCGGGAGTTTACCTTTTCGGAGAGCGCTCGCTGATGGTCCGACGCAATCGGTGGGCCAGAGACGAACACGCACGGGACGGCTCCCCAGGGAGGCAGTTCCATTTCACGATGACGTGAGGAGGTATTCTCATGACGAATCAAGAACACCCTACGGGGGGTACGGAAACTCGATCGGAAACGTTGACGACGGAGCCGGGCGTGGAGCGCGGAACGACAACGGGCGCAACGGGGGCGTTGATGTACCGGCCGCGTAGCCGGGTTGCCTGGGGGGCGGTCTTCGCAGGAGCGTTGGTGGCGTTCGTCATCATGTCCCTGCTCAACCTTCTTGGGCTTGCGATCGGAGCGATCGTCATGGAGCCCGGAGCCGCCGCAGAAGGGATCGGCATCGGAGCCGGCGTGTGGTGGACGATCAGCGCCATTATCGCCCTCTTCGTCGGTGGATGGATCGCCGGTCATTTCTCGGACTCCGTCTATCGCAGCGATGGGCTGACCCACGGGGTGGTGACGTGGTCGTTGTTTACGGTGGCCACCTTCTTGGCCGTGATGACGACGCTGGGTCAGTTGGTGGCCGGCGTATTCGGAGTCATCGGCCAGAATCTGGTGGCGGCGCTGACGGCGATTCAGCCTCAGGAGACGTTGGAGGCGACGCTGGCCCAGGAGGGAATCGATCCGGCAGTGATCGCCGAGGCCGAGGCGGCGATGGCCGCCGCTGGCGAGACGGCCCTGGATGCGATCGCTATCGGCGCCGGATGGGCCTTCATCGCCCTGCTGCTGGGCGGACTGGCCTGTGCCTTCGGTGGTAGCTTCGGCACCATCGAGGAAGAAGAGGCCGAAGCCACGCGACGAGAACGGCTGCAGAGCCGGCTGCGACCGCGACGGGCCTGAGAGTAGGCCATCACAACGCAAGGCCCGTGGTGTCGATCGAAGTGGTCGATACCAGGGGTCGCAAAGGATGCCGCCGGCGCGAAATGCGTCGGCGGTTTTTTGTTTTTTTGGCAGGGCTCAAAAGCGTCGAGCGATGGCTTGTAATGCGGTCGATCGCGGCGATCGTCGAGGCCGGGGGGGCCTGGAGATCGGCAAAAATTCATAGGCTCATCTCGATAACGATCAAGAGCGGTGGGGGACGCTCTTCGATGAAGATTACCAACACCCACGAGCGAGGTGAGTGATGAACGATAGATTGGGAAGGATTCGACAATTGGTAGCGACCATGATCGTGGCCACCCTGTTGATGGGATGTGGAGAATGGGAGACGGATCCACCGTCGCCGGCCTCGGAGAAATCGCAACAGGAGGATGCAAGCCAGGAGGTCTCGGACGATGACTCAGAAGAGGAGATTCGCCATCCCTTTACGACAGAGGTGACCTCGGGGAGTGAAGAGATTCCCCCGGAGGATGAGTCGTCCGATGAGGGCGACTGCGCGGTGATCTGCTTTAAGGTATTGTGGTGCCAGGAAGATGTCGAAGGCCTGGAGAGTTGTGTCGCTAGCTGCGAGGATTCGCGCTATAGCAATATCGTCACCGAGCGGGCCTTTGAGTGTTATCGGGAGGCAGAGGGTTGTGGGGAAGTGGAACGCTGCGCCTATGAACTCGAGGCATGTACGGAGGTCTGCGGCGTGTACAATCAGTGTGGCCACTTTTCCGACGGAATCGGCTGTCACCAGTGGTGTGCTGGCGAGATCTGGGCGGGACGCCTGGACTGGGACGTTCAGGGTTGTGTATTGGAGGCCGGTCGGGCGAATGCCTGCGCTGATATGAAGGAATGCGGCCTTTCCCCGCCGGAGGATTGACCGGTACAGACGAGCCCGTAAAGTGGCCTCCGCCATTGGGCGGCGGAGGCCGCTTCAACAACCAGGACGACGAATAGCGAAGAGGACAGGACCGTGAAGTTTCGAAATCCCGATCAAAAAGTGCTCAATATCATACGGCTCGTGCCACTGTTGTTCTGGGTGGTCGCCGTGGCCTTCGCCATCCATTCGGGATATCGCTATTTTTCGGGGATCGACGAGAGCGCGTTCTGGTTTGTCGTGGGAGGGGCGGCGGTGTTGTATTTTACAGTGCGCAGTTGGCTGCAGTTGCGGGTGACCTTCGTGTGGGATGAGGAGTAAGAGTGGTTTAGAGCTGTTTTCGCAGGGCCGTGATCAGATCGTCGCGCAGTGGTTCCATACGCTCCCAGATGGTGGGGCTGTCGCCGACGGGGATGCGAAGTTCGCCGGCGATGCCGGGGGCGAGGACGAGGGAGGTGTCGACGCGGCGGATGATGCCGGTATCTTCGAGAAGGGAGGCCATCTCGTCGTCCGTGGCCGGCTGGTGGCCATCATCGACGCGGCGGCCACGAAGATGGGGGACGTCGTCGACGGGGTGAAGGCCGATGTCATTGGCGAGTTTTGCCAGCGAGTGTAGGGGTGGGCCCAGTTCGCGTCCTCGATACCACAGCTTCAGTCCGTACATATCGCAGGTCAGGCCTGCCGCAGGAGGGTGTCCCGCTGCCGGTGAGGTCAACAAAGAAGTGATCATGGCCAGGAAGGGATTGCAGTTGACGAGCAGGCGTCGCAGATCGGGGCCTCCTCTTCGGGCTACGCCCAGGGTGGAGGGGTTGAGGGGAATGGAGCCGAACCAGCGCCGCCGGCCATCGTCGATGTCGTAGTTGGCACGCACCCAGTGGCGAGTCGGCAATCGGGAGGCTTCGTTGTTGACGAAGAGGATGACCTGACGGGGAAACCCGACAGAGATCTGCGGGGAGGCGCCGAATTGACGGGCGGCGTAGGCGGTCAGAAAACTCTGCCCCTGAAAGTCGAAGGGAGCCGCAGGAGCCTCCACGGGGCGGCCGGTGGTCCAGTCGAGTTGGCCGGGACGATAGGCCCAGCGAAGCATGGAGGCCAGGGCCCCGGCACGGCGCTCGGCGGTGGAGTCGGAGAGAGTGGTCAGTCCCTGCACCGCTTTTTCACAGGCCTTGCGGGTGGCCTCGGACTCGGACAATTCGTCGGGCAACTCGCGCTTGATCTGTTGTATGGTCTGTACCAATGGCTGGCGAAAGAGAGCGTGGGCGAAGAGTCGGCCCCGGGCCGGCTCGCTCTCCACGAAGACCAACCCGTCCGTGCTCAGAGCGACCCGGCTGTCGCCGGCGGGGCGAATCCAGTTGAGCCAACGCCCGAAATCGGCATAGTAACGCACAGTGCGTTCGTCGACCTCCAACAGGGCGGCCAGCGTGGCCATGGACCTCTCTCCGCCGCGAAGGGCCTCCAGAAGAGAGATGAATAAGGCGACGCTATTTGCCTGAGGAACATCGGTGATGGATTCCACCAGGTCGAGCTGGATGGCTTTGTCTTCGTTGGCCATGACGTCTATATGGTATCGGATCGTCGAAGGGACATCACGGCCGCGAGTCGACGAGCCGCAACGGCTATGTGGGCGGCCTGTCCTGTGATATGATAGGCGCAAATCGTGTGTAGAAAAATTTTCGAAGCGCAGGAGTCCGAGGTGAACAAAGAGTTTGTCAAAAAGTGGTCCCGTCGAGGAGGCAGTCTGGTCCTGGTAGCGATGGTCGCCGCCGGATGTTCGTCGATGGAAGATAGAATCACCAACGTGGTGTCCCACGAGTTGGAGCAATGTCGAAATTCGGACGAAGACTTCTACACCGTGGAGGGCCTGGACGGCGAATACGAGATTCTCACCGAGGCCTGTGAGGCCGAGCTGGGAGAGGTGGAGATGCAGACCGACTATCGGGGCATCGTCAACAGTGGTCCACTGCTGTGGACGGCACGTGAAGAAGGGCAGGCCGTGGCCGTCAAGCGGGTTGGTTGGTACGCCCTGGACCGGGCGCTGGAGGAGGCCGATCGCTCCGAGCCCACGGTGGAGCAGTTGGAGCGGGCCGAGGAGTTCTTCGCCCGGGCGCAGGATGAGTTCGAGCAGGGCCTGTGGGTACGCCAACGCAGATTGGAGAATCTGGTGCAATTACAGGCCGAGACGATGTCCGCCGATACAGAGGACGTGGTCGGTGAGAAGGTGCGAGAATATCTGGAGGAATTTCTGGGGTGGCTTGACGAAGGCGATGATTTTGAGGCGGAGGCACGGGCGAGGTTGACCGTGGTGTCGCACCTGGAAGGTCATATCAACAGACAGGAGCGCTCCATCGAGGGGTTGGGCTCGGGAGATGCCCGGCTGCGAGCGGCTGCCCAACACGCCGAGGACGACGGTGATATGGAGGAGGCCCGCGCCATTCGCGCTGATCTGGAAGAGCGCATCGAAGAGCGTCCGAAGCGCAAAGCGACGATCCAAGGGCGCATCGTCAATGCGCGACGTCAAAAGTGTGAGCTCACCGATGGGCTCCACGTCGGCGACATCGACGATGGGGTCCTTCGACAACGCATCACGACACTGATGAGCGATCGAGATTGTGATTTCGATGAGGAAGAAGAAATCGCCGAAGACGGGGATGAGTGACGGAATGAGTTTTCACAACGGAAATATCGCCGCTCTGGGCTATCGGTTGGAAAAGATCGACGAGGTGGACAGGGTGCGCCCTCTTCTGGAGGCCTGTGATCTGGAACCCTGTGAAGACGAATCCGAACGCGCTGTGGAAGAAGCCTATCTGGTGGCGACGACGCCTGCCGGAGGGGTGGCGGCGTCGGTGGGATGGGCGATGTACGGAAACGGCGATGCGGTCATCCATTCTCTGGCGGTGGCGCCCTCGTCACGGGGGATGGGGCTGGGAGCGTCGTTGCTAGCCAGCACGGCGCTGTATCTGCGCGAGCAGCGGGGTACGAAGGCCATCTATATCGGAGTGGCCAGGCCGTTGACGGGCTATTTTGGAAGGATAGGCTTTTTGGAGGTCGATCCCCAGAAGCTTCCCGACGCCGTCGAGGAGCATCCCTCGGTGGCGCACGGGACGGATACACCGATGGTCCGGCGCTACGGGGTGGAGCGTCACGGGCTGGACAAGAGCGCCTTCGTTCTGATTCATAACACGACGCAAGGAGCGCAACTGCCCGTGGGAAGTGTGTTCTGGTTTCGCCAGAGCGGTCAGGTTCTGGAGGCGAAATACCGAGGCGGGAGGGTGGCCCGGGGTCACCTGCTGGGAGCGATGGAGGGGGAGACGCTGCGCTTTCTGTGGCAGTCCTGCACCACCAAAGGCGCGCTGACACGGGGAGAGGGTGAAATTATCATCAATCTTCTCAACGACGGACGTCGCGAGATGCGCGAGAAGTTGGGCGCCGATCCGGGAGAGTTGCTGCTGCGCGAGATATGAGAAGCTGTCAAAAAAGTCTCCCGTCGGCATTCGCCGGCTGCTTTTTCCGGCTTCTTTGCGCTCAATACTCGACTTATCCTACGGATAGGCCTGCGTTTGATCGCTTTGAAGCCAAAAAAA
>SLPW01000334.1 GCA_007131755.1 Myxococcales bacterium
AATTCCTCTTTTGCTGTTCGTTGTTGTTTGGAGCCTCGCCAGATTCCTTCGAAACCCTGACGAGTTACGCATGAGCCTCCCTGGCCTCCCGAAGAAATTGGCTAATAGTCAGGAGGAACGAACGGGGAGGTGCCGCGTAGCGGCGGAGGGGCCGTCACGTTGATCCCACACGTTTCGCCCCCACCTTTACCTCAAAGCCCCCCCGACGAGGCCCCCCATGCCCCTCTTCAACCCCGACGATCTCGACGCCGTCATCTTCGACCTCGACGGGGTCCTCACCGACACAGCCACGGCCCACCGCGCGGCCTGGAAAGAACTCTTCGACGAATTCCTGCGCCGGCGCTTCGGCCCAAACTTCGAGCCCTTTTCGCAGAGCGACTATCGGCGATGGGTCGACGGAAAGCCCCGCTTTGACGGAATCCGTAGCTTTCTGGCCTCTCGCAAGATCGAACTCCCCGAGGGTTCGCCCAGCGACGCTGCCGGGTTCGATTCGGTCTACGCCCTGGGGCGAGAGAAAAACCGACGCTATCACGAGCACCTCGAAGGCGGCGAAGTAGAAGTCTTCGAAGACTCCGTGGACTGCGCGCGGCGACTTCGACAGTCGGGCCTCGCCCTTGGCCTCGTCTCATCGAGCCGCAATGCGAAGCTGGTGCTGGAGCTGGCGGGGCTCGACGAGTTGTTCTCCACCCGTGTCGATGGCCTCACCCTGGCCGAGGAGGGACTGAAGGGAAAACCAGACCCGCAGATATTTGTGGAGGCGGCGCGAAGATTGGGCGCCACACCGGATCGGACGGCCATCGTCGAAGATGCCGAATCGGGCGTGCAGGCTGGAAAGGCAGGAGCCTTCGCGCTGGTGGTGGGCATCGCTCGAGGTGACGAGGAGCGCCGGTCGCTTCTGGAGCACGGAGCGGACGTGGTGGTGGAGACTCTAAAGGGGTGTGTGTAAACGGGTCCGCCTCACTCCATCCCCTCGAAGGGATCGACTGTGGACAATACGATGGCCCCGATGGCGTCGAGGCGGATCTTCGGGCGACGAATTCCCTCTTCCAGCGCCGAGATCAGCGCCTTTTCGAGCTCCAATTGCTCCGCCTCGCGACCGCCGGCGCCGGCTCCGCCGCCTGCCAGCCGTGTGCGCAGACGCTCGATGGACTCGTCTGCCCGGCGCACGGCGCGCTCGGCGTAGCGATCACAGCGCCCTTTGAGATCGATGGAATCGACCAGCACCTGCTCGGCTTTGCGACGCACCTTGCGGCATATCTCGGCCCACTCGCCGGCCTCGAATAGCTCGGCGATATGCTCCCACCTCTCGGGGTTGAGGTTGTAGTCGCGGCCGAAGCGCTTCGTCCCGTCCGAGTCGTAGGGAAGAGACAACAACTCTTCGAGCTCGGCGTCGCCCTTGACGCCCCGTCCCTCGGCGTCGACCCAGACCGTCTCCATCAGCGGTGGAAAGAGCCCGTCAGCCCGAAGCCGCACCGCCTCTTGCGTGGCGTATTCGTATCCGGCGAGCTGCTCCACCGCGCGCTCTACGTCGGCCTCGACGATAAAATCGAAGCAGAAATACAGATCCGGATCCCTGGCCAACTGCGCTCGCGGCATATGCCGCCACATCGCAAAGCTCGTCCCCCGATCGTCCCACCGGATATAGTCCGTCATGGCCGTGATAAAGGACTCGCCAACCCGGGCCAGGCGCACCCCTTCGTGAGAGCAAGCCGTTCCTCGGTGAAAGGACATGGGGAAGGAGAAGAAGCCGTTGACCTTGGGATCGACGGCAAAGGCGAAGCGCCCCAACAACTCCCGAATCGGCAACAGCGTCGGGTGCTTGGCCGTGCGCTCCGTGCGGTATTCGTAGCGCAGAATTCGCTCGTGTTCATATGCAGTATCCACCCGGTGAAATTGGAGCCGGTTTCGGATCCACTCGTGGGCCACTTCCTCGAGGCGATCGGCGTCGAAGTCCATATCCCACAGTCGGTCGTAGAATTCGTCGTCGCTCTTCTGCGATGCCTCCAGGGCGTCCAACCCATTCTGCGCCCTGACCCGCCGCAACTGCCGGGCCACCTCGCCATCGTCACCGCCCAACTTCTTCGTCTCCTCCTGAAGAACCTCCAGGCCCCCACGAAAGACCTCTGTCCACAGCCGTCTCTGCTTCTCTTCCACGAGCTGAGCAAGTGAGGCGATGGATCGCTCGAAGACCCCCCAGCCCTCGTCGTGCAGCCCTACCAGAGCCTCCATCAGCTTCGATCCGGAGGCCAAAAAGACATGGGACTCCACGGGCTTGCCCGTCCCGTAGCGGTCCAGGCAACGGATGCGCTGCTCGATGCGGTTCGGCGACACCGGAAGCTGAAGATGCACGATGCGGGCCTGACTCTTCTGGAGGTTCAACCCCACCTCGGCGCGCTCGTCGCATAGGAGCACCGAAGAGGCAGAGTCGCTCAAGAAGCTCTTCCACTCTCCTTCGCCCAGATGGCGCACCACCTCGTGGCGCACCACGGGGACGTCCAGCGCCTGCGACAACTCGCCATACACCAGATCCGCTGCGTCTTCGTCTCCGGCAAAGACCACCGCCTTTCTGTCGTCGTCGCTATTTGAGAGCCAATTGATGAGCCCCTCGATGAGGTCCGCCTCTTCGGCGGCCTTCGATGCCAAATTTTCGAGCTTCTTCAAGAGATCCGCTTCGCCTTCGAAAGCCGGTTCTTCCCCTTCATCGAGGGCCTGCAGACGCGCCTTCACCTGACCGGCCAGAGTCTCTGGAAGCCCGCAACAGGCCTCGACGAGACGACGATAAAGAGCGGCCTGCTCCTGGGCATCTTCTCCTTCGTCGATGCAGGCC
The DNA here is from genome assembly GCA_007131755.1 of Myxococcales bacterium. GTDB lineage: Bacteria > Myxococcota_A > Bradymonadia > Bradymonadales > Bradymonadaceae > SLJM01. Next base: position 2,828 of record SLPW01000334.1, read on the forward strand.
GACGCCTCGGCACGCCAGGCTTCGATCAGTTCTTCCAGCTCCTCCTGGTGAGGTGCGTCGTACTGCCGGCGACCAAGCTGCGTCCTCCCCGGCAACAGCCAACTCGTCTCTTCCGTATAGGGAGTGCGGATAATGCGGCGATGGAGTCGATAGGTCTCGCTTATGTGCGTGCGAATCGCCTCGATGGACTCCTTTCGGCTCTCCTCGTCGTCGCCGCCAAGGTTCTGGCCCAACTCCTCGCCAAGCGCTTCGAGCCGTGCGTCCCCCGAAAAATGCTCAACCAACTCGTCGACCACAGACGACAACTCCTCGTCATCTCCCTCGTCAGACAGCCCCAGAAATAGCTCCGCCACCTCCTGACGCTCTTCGATGGTCCGTCGAAATCCGTCCACATCGTCCAACTCGTAGGACAGCGGATCCAGCAGATGGAGCATCGCCAGATAGCTCGCTTCGTTGTGCAACGCCGGAGCGGGAGACAATAACAACAGCTTGTCCGACACATGGGAGACGGCCTTGATCGACTCGTAGATCCCGCGTCGTTGCGGATCCTCTTCGTGGGCAAGACGAGCCACCCGGTGGGCCTCGTCGACCACCACCATTCCCGCCTCCATGCCCAGGGCCAGCACTTCCTCCGTCTCGTCATGGGGCACCACGTGGACCCGCTCTCCGAGCTCCTGCTCAAAGAGAAAGCGCTGCGCCAACTCCTCCTCCCACTGCTCACACTTATAGCGGGGAACCACAACCAGGATCTGAAAGTCCTGCGCGCGATCAAGTGCGTATTGACGCATGATGGCGCCGGCCTCGATCGTCTTTCCCAGCCCCACCTCATCGGCCAGCAAATAGCGCTGAATCGGGTCTTCCAGCACCCGGCGCACCACCTCGATCTGATGCTCCTCCAACTCGATGACCGACGAGAAGAGCCCCGTCATCCCGGCACAGGCCGCCCGCTGCTCCACCAGAGAGGCCCGAAAGGGCGCTCTCCCGGCGTAAAAATAGGGCGTCTCGTTGACCTGCTGGGCCAGGTGACCCGTCGGATCTTCGATGGGCCGATCCCAGCGCACGTACAACGCGCTCTCCGGAAGCTCGCCCACCTTTCGATTCGGAAATTGTACTCGGTACTCCTGGCCGGTCTTGATCAACACACGGCCCACGAACCAGTCCCCCGTGGCGGGATGGCGAAAATAGACCCTCGTCTCCTGATGCAGCTCCACAGGCTCCACCACCTCTTCGGGCAGCCTGCGCTGGGGGCGATCGTCACTGGAGGGGGAGTCGAAATACTCCACGCTCACCCACCCCTCATCGATGTCCACCACCTTGCCGATCCCCAGATCGTTTTCTGCGGATTTGACGAATTGCCCCGCGCGAAGTGCGCTCATATACCTTTCCTTGCGTTCTCTCTGTGCTACTCAATCAATCCCGATGAATTTATGGGTCTGCAGACTCAACCGCCACCGCGGATGCTCCAGGCAGTATTCCACGGCACGCTGAGTATTCACATCGCGATGGGGCCCGTCCATGGGCTGGAGGAAAAAGTGCGTAAAGTCCAGATTCTCCACCTCCTCCGGCAGAAGATCGGGTTGGGGAAAGACCAGCTTGAGCTCATCCCCCTGTCGAAGGACCAGCTTCGCCCCCGCTTTGGGGCTGACGCAGATCCAGTCCAATCCCGGCACAGGCTCCTGGGTGCCGTTGGTCTCCACCGCCACCTCCAGGCCGCGGGCGTGAAAGGCGTCGACCAATTTCTCGTCGACCTGCAACAGGGGCTCTCCGCCCGTGCATACCACCAGTGGCGTCCCCCTCTCGGAGTCCGGCCACCTGTCGGCCACCGCCACGGCCAACTCCTCGGCCGTGACAAAGCGCCCCCCTCCGGGACCGTCGACACCCACGAAATCGGTGTCACAGAATTGACATATCGCCTTGTGGCGGTCCTCTTCTCGCCCCGTCCACAGATTACAGCCCGAAAAACGGCAGAAGACGGCTGGCCGACCCGTATTCGCGCCTTCCCCCTGCAAGGTGTAGTAGATCTCTTTGACGGAGTACATCTGGGGATTGCGTTCGCTTTGCTCACTTGTGGTTTCGTTCGGCTTCGCCTCACTGGTAGTTGCGTTCGCTTCGCTCACTTGGCGTTTCGTTCGGCTTCGCCTCACTTGTCGTTCGCTTCGCTCACTCGCAGTTAGCCAACTACCAACCACAAGCGACCGCAGGGAGCGTAACTACCCGCGAACGTTGTTCAGTGAGCGTACCTACCAACTACCCGCGAACGTTGTTCAGTGAGCAAACCACTACCACCTCAATGTCATTTCCACGCCGGGGCGGCTCACTGATGGAGCCACGGCAAAGCCCTCTTCGTCGGAGCCGCTGGTCATCTCGAGGACTACAAGGGTGGCTCCGATGGCCAGCATTCCGGCACCGGAGAATAAAAAGACCCGTCCCGCCGTCTGCTGACCCTGCAGAGAGTCGATCTCGCTGTTGAAATCGGCCTCGCTAATATCCGTATTCGACTCCAGGGCCTCTATATCGGAGGCCACCTGGCGATCCATGACCATCGCTCCCGTAAGCGCTCCTGCGCCCACGGTGGCCAGAGCGACGCCGGACCATCCCATCAACCCCCAGCCCGAGGAGGTGTCCGGGGCGTCGGGGGCGTCGACACCGTCGATCTGTTGTTGGTGGGCCTCGATGGCCTCGGCCACGGCTTGCGAATTCAATCGGGTCTCCAGACTGGCGATCAATCCGCTGTTTCGGGCATCGGCGGCATCGGGCATTTGGTCCTGGGCTCGACTGGCCTGTTCCTGGAGCTCTCGCGCTTCTTTCGCCGCTGACAGCGCCCGATCATAACGCTCCAACTGCTCATTTGCCCGGGCGATATTGTGGGCGAAAATAGGATGGGGATAGCGCTCCTGCGCCCGGCGAAACTCCACGATGGCCTCCCCGAAACTTCCTTCGTAGTACAGACTGGCGCCTCGATTAAAGGCCTCCTGGGCGCGCTTCACGTCTTCGCGATCGATATCGTCCGTCGCCTCGATCTCGTCGACGGGCTGATCCGCAGGCTGATCTGCCATCGCCTGGGAGGAGACCAGACAAAATAGAACCGCCGTCAGTACAAAGGGAACGCATCGTGCGTATATCGTCATGGAAACCACTCCTGATCATCCGTCGTAAACTTATGAGGTACTCCTTGTACCTCAAAACCTATTGTCCACTCAATCCACGGTGAAGATATCGAGCTCGATGCGCTCTTCCTCTTCCTCTTCGGGCTCCTGCTGGGCGGCGGGAGGAGTCGAGGGCTGGGAGGGTTGAGCCGGCTCGCTGGGCTGAGAGGGAGGATCTTGGGTTGGACGGGTCCCTGTCGTGGTGGGACGCGTCGGCTCCGGCTCGTCGGCATCCTCGTCAGCCTCGGCCACTTCACCTGTTGTCTCGTCTTCGTCTTCCTCGGACTCGTCGGCATCTTCGTCGGGATCTTCGCCGGCCTCGGCCACTTCGTCGCCCTCGTCGAGTTCGTCGGCCTCATCGGACAGCTCCGATTCATCGGCTCCATCCTCTTCGGCCACCCCGTCCGGTTCTTCAGGTGCGTCCTCGTCGTCGTCCTGAATCCCCGCCTCGGCCACGGCCGACTCGTCGGAGGCCCCCACGTCGTCCTCGTCGTCGAAGACCATCATCATCACCAACAGCCCCACGATCAGACCTCCCAGCACCAGAATACCGACGATGGGGATCAAGATCTTGAGATTGCGCCCCGGCGGGGCGACAGAGAGATCCGTCAGGCCCGTCACATGCGCGTCGGCGCGCGCGGTGCGCTGCTGCTGTGAGTCCGCAGACAGCCCTTGCCCCGACTGCTGCAAATCGCCGGTCTGCCCTATCTGAGACGAGTCGACGGCCACTCCCGAGGCCTCCTGACCACCAGTCGCGCCAGCGTGCTCTCCCGTAGCAGGTGCTGTCATCGGTGCATTGGTGGCCCGCCCTTCCGAGCGCAGCGGCGTCGCCATATCCGGCGACACCGGATCGAGCTGCCATTTGGCGAACATCGACAACCCTTCGGCGCTGGTGTCGACGCGAAGACGGGGATAATTGTAGGTGCGCTGAATCTCTTCTAGCCGGTCCCGGACCACCAATACGTCGTCAGGCCGCGCACTGGCCTCCTTCTTCATCATCTGCACCACCAGCTCCGACAACTCGTCCAGATCTTCGCTCTCCGGAAAATACTGGGCCAGCACCGGTGGATCGGCCTCTACGTGCTTCATGAGCAGCCCCATCGGCGATTCGGCCTGAAAGGGCTCTTCCCCGGTAAGGAGCTCGTACAGGATGCACCCCAGAGCGTAGATGTCGGTGGCCTCGCTGATCTCCCCGCCGCTTGCCTGCTCCGGCGCCATATAGTGGGCCGTGCCGAAGACGGAGCCCGTCTGGGTCAGCTTCTCCGAGTGCTGGAGGGCGTGGGCGATCCCGAAGTCCACCACCTTCGTCTGGATGCGGCCCCCGGAGATGGGAACCAGCATCAGGTTCTCCGGCTTCAGATCCCGGTGAGTGATCCCCTTGGCGTGGGCTTCCGACAGGGCCTCGCAGGCCTGAATGAGCAGCTCCACCACCAGCTCCGGCGCCAGCCGGTGCCCGTCGATCAGATCGCTCAGCTCCACCCCGTCGATAAACTCCATGGCCAGATATAATACGTCCAGCTCCAGATCCTGTCCGAAGTCCACGAGGCTGACGATATTGGGGTGGGAGAATTGGGAGATGACCTGAGCCTCGCGAAAGAAGCGCTTGACCAGCGTTTGATCGCCTGCCAACTCCTTGCGCAACACCTTGATTGCGACGTCGCGGTGTACGGACAACTGCTTTCCGCGATAGACCTTTCCCATCCCCCCTTCGCCGAGGATGCTGTCCACCTGGAATCGGCCGTCGATATCCTTGCCGATGAGCTTGTCCTCTTCCTGATCGGCGATCGCCAGATCCCGCAACCGAGTGCCGTCTTCCGGACAGAACTCGACACCGGCGCCGTAATCCTCGCCGCATTGCGGACACATCCGCGTCATTGTCAGCTTCTTCGTCATCAGAACGCTCCCGGGGAGATTCGTGGCCCTACGGCTGCATCTTGACCTCTTTTGCTCCCTTCTTCAAGTAATCCGTCCCTCGCCCCACAACTCCGAACCTGCGACGACGCCCCCACACCTCGTATTCACTTTCACTCGCCACCCCGACACCGACACCGACACCGACACCGAGATCGACACCGAGAACGAGATCGACACCGACACCGAGAACGAGCCCGACACCGAGATCGACACCGAGATCGACACCGAGACCGACACCGACACCGAGATCGACACCGAGACCGAGAACGAGAACGAGACCGAGAACGAGAACGAGACCGAGAA
>SLPW01000252.1 GCA_007131755.1 Myxococcales bacterium
CCCACGTTGACGAGCATCGCCGTTGGGCTGAGATGAAAGTCCGTCAAAATCGCCCGCGTATCGGCCGACATGGAGCCCCAAAACGACACATTGAGCGGCGTCATCACCAGGGCGCCCGTAGTGGACACGGCGGTCACCGACACGGATAGCGCCGTATTGGATCGGCTCAGGTGGGCGATGAAATTGGAGATATTTCCCCCCGGACAGGAGGCCACAAGGATCATCCCCAGAGAGATGCTCGGCGGAAGCCCCATCACCCGGGTCAGCGCCCAGGTCGCCGCCGGCAAGAACAAAAACTGGGCGACCAGACCAATAAGCGGCGCCCGGGGCGTCTTGGCGACCCGCTGGAAGTCCGCCACGTGCAGCGACAGGGCGATGCCGAACATGATCAGTCCCAGAATCACGTTGAGCCCGATGAGGCTCCCCGCTTCGAACTGCAGGTCGATGGCGTCGACGGAGGACGAGGTCATTTCAGCCTTGACGAAGATGGCCTGACGATGAAAGTGCTCTCTTATGGACCAGTGAGCGGACTCGACGGGAGCCAGATATGAATGAACCGGCAACAGAGAAAATCGCAACTGGCGAGGAATTTGAAAAGGTCGTCGATCGCAGCCAGCGCGTCTGCATCATCGGCGCCGGCCCGGCCGGACTCGCCACGGCCCGGGCTCTGGCGCGAAACGGCGTGCTCTACGATCAATTCGAGCGCCACCATGACGTAGGTGGCGTCTGGGATATCGACTCCGAATTCAGCAATATGTACGAGTCGGCCCACCTCATCTCGTCGAAGAAGTCGACGGAGTTTCACGACTTTCCTCTCCCCGACGAGGCAGCAGACTACCCCGACCACGCCACGATCAAGAAGTATTTTCGAGACTTCGCAAAGGCCTTCGGGCTCTACGAGCGCATCCGCTTCGAGGTCAGCGTCGAGAAGGTGGAGCGAGACGACGACGCCTGGATCGTGGAGCTCGACACTGGCGAGGCCTTTCGCTACGACGCCGTCTGCATCGCCAACGGACATCTCAACGACCCGAATTGGCCGCGTTTTCCTGGCGAGTTCACCGGTGAGATGATCCACTCCTGCGAGTACCGCTCCTCCGATCTCTTCGCCGACAAGAAGGTGCTCATCGTCGGCGCCGGAAATAGCGGCTGCGACCTGGCCGTCGACGCCGTCCATCGCGCCGAGTCTATCGATATCTCCATGCGCCGCGGCTATTATGTGGTGCCCAAATATATCTTCGGGGTTCCGGCGGCCGACTTCGGCGCCGGCGCCGGCAAGTTGTCGATGCCCATGTGGCTCAAACAAAAGGTGGACAGCCTTCTATTGCGCACCATCGCCCCGGACCCGCGCAAATACGGCATCCCCGAGCCGGACCACAAGCTCTACGAGTCCCACCCCATCGTCAATTCACAGCTCGTCTACCACCTGGGCCACGGCGATATCGAGGTACGCCCCAACGTGGAGCGCTTCGAAGAAAAGACGGTCCACTTTACGGACGGCACAAGCGCCGACTACGACCTGGTGGTTATGGCCACGGGCTATCGGCTGACCTTTCCCTTCATCGATCCTGGCCACCTCCACTGGCGGGAGGGGCAGAAGGCGCCCGATCTCTATCTCAACATCTTCCATCCCGAATACGACGACCTCTTCGTGATGGGGCTCATCGAATCCGACGGCGGCGGATGGCAGATCCGCGACTGGCAGGCCGAGGCGGTAGCCCGCTTTCTCGTGGCCCAGCGAGAAGACCCGAAGCGGGCGGAGGAATTTCGAAAGCTAAAACGCGGACCGGCGCCGGACACCTCGGGAGGCGTCAACTACTCCAAATTCGACCGCATGGCCTATTACGTGCGCAACTCCGTATATCGTCAGCGCATGCAGGAGCTGCTGGACGGGCCCCTCGGATAGCAGGAGTCACTCGCTTTTCGGGGACGATGCGGCTCCTGCCCATCGGCAGTCTTCTGCGCAGACTCCGGACTGCCGATAGGGAGGACCCTATCGTCTCCGAATAAGGTCTACTCACCATCGAGCCCGATGCAACTTCTACAGCAACTCACTCTCCACCAATTGCGGGGTGTGCTTGTCCTCTTCATCGCCAAGTCCCAGCCGACCCTGCTCTCCTCGTCCCCAGCACCACAGAGTGCTTTCCTGAGCCCGCCCCCTCTTGAGCCCCGGGGTGGCCGGAAATGATGAGCGCTGGTAATATCATGTCGCGAATAGAGTCCCGTACTAGACGAAGGGTCTGGCAATGATTTGGCGAATCGGCTTGGTGGTGTGCAGCATCAGTATTCTCTTGGCCGCAGGCTGCACGGAGGAAGAGGAAGAGGTAGACCATCCCGAGGAGCCGGGAGAATGGGTCGCTATCGACCTCGACCGGTATATGGACGACGCTCCCGATCCGAACGGGACGGTCAGTATCTTTCAGGCCACCGATGAGTCTCAACTCATCGAGGGGGAGGGAGCAAAGGGGCAGGTGGGAGATTACGTCCTGGAGAACGAAAGGGTTCGCTTCGTGGTCGAAGCCGGCGAACGCACCATGAGCCCCTGCACCTGGGGTGGCAATATCATCGACACCGAGTATCGCTCCGACGATTTCGGCGGTGATGTCTTCGGAGAGGTCTGCCTGATGTTGAACGGCGATCAGACCTTCAAGCCCGAAGAATACGAGATCCTACACGACGGCTCCGACGGGGCCGGCGTATTGGCCGTGACCGGTCGCACGGAGGTCCTCGACTTCTTGAATATCGGGCCCATGCTCGATCTGGTCGCTCCCGGCCTCGGCGGTCGATTCGAATTGCGCCCCGACGAACTCTTCCCGCTTCGCATCACGATATACTATATCCTGAGGCCCGGTGATCTGGGCGTTCGGGTAGTCACCCGTTTGCGCAACGACGGCGACGAGCGGCTCAGCCTCTTCGCCGCCAATTTGATGATCGGTGGAGGGGACGCCGGATATTTCAATCCCCTGAGCGCCACGGGGGGGTTCGGATTCGACCGGCAGATCTTCGAGAACCTCAACTCCCGTCCGCTCCCCTTCTTGGCCCTGGTAGGTGACGATTCAGCCACCGCCTACGTTCCCCGACCGGACGACCGGCTCAACGCCGATCTTCCGGTGGCCGGCGGCTATATTACGATCTTCAATATCGTGGCCGTGGCCCTGGGTCACAACGACGTATTGATGACCCTTCTGGCTACGGAGCAACAGCTATCGAACCGGGAGACCGCGATGCATATCGAGCCCGGGGAGGTGGAGGAACTCGAACACTGGATCTTTGCCTCCGATGGCAACTTATCGACCATGATCGACGTCATCTACGACGAGTTGGGCGTGGAGACGGGCATAGTGGAGGGAGCCGTCGTCGGCCCCGACGAAGTGGGACTTGGGGGGGCACGGGTCACAGCGGTCGACGGCAGTGGCCGGACCATGAATCAGGCGCGAACCGACGAGGACGGAAATTATGCCATGGCGCTGCCGGCTGGAAATTACGAGATCAAAGCCCGGTTGCCTGGCCGCGCGAACCTCACCCCCCCGGTGGTCCCGGTCGACGCCGATGCCGAAGTGGCCGTCGACGATATTGTGCTCGACGAGGCCGGGGAGATCGTCGTCCAGGTCCGCACTCCCGACGGTGAGCCCACCCCGGCGAGAGTGTCCTTGATCTGCATCGACGACTGCCCGGCAAAGGCTACCACAAATGAGAAGGACACCGTCTTCGACGGGCTCCCCGACGACTTCGTCACCGTCGAGTGGGCCGGCGTCTCCGGAGAGGTCAGCTTTGCGGCCCATCCCGGCGAATACGAATTGGTCGTCAGTCGCGGCATGGAGTGGTCGTTGTGGCCCGAGGGAGCCGACGAGTTGGGAGGAGAAGTCGTGGAAGTCCTGGCCGGTGAGTCGACGTCGGTGAGCGCCGAAATCGCGCAGGTCCTGGACAGTTCGGGAGCGCTGTCGGCTGATTTTCACGTCCACGCCGTTCCGTCCATGGACAGCACCACCCCCAAAGAAGACCGGGTGTTGACGTTCTTGACGGAGGGGGTGGACGTCCTCGTCAGCTCCGATCACGACGTGATCGCAGACTACGGACCCGCCGCAGAAGCTCTCGGGGCCACCGATCATATGGCCACCATCGTGGGCAGTGAGGTCACCACCAGCGTGCTCGGCCACTTCAACGGCTTTCCCCTGGAGCACGACCCCACCAGTCGCGTCGGCGGGGCGTTGGACTGGGGAGGTGGTACGGGGCCTGCTCTTTCGCCCGGCGAGATCTACGACTGGTTTGAGAGCCATCCCGGCGAACAGGTCGTGCAGCTCAACCACCCTGACATAAGCTTTATGGCCTATGCCGACGTATTGCGCGGAAAGGTCTATGGCGATCCCGACGAGCTTCGACTGCGAGCCCCGGATTACGATCCCGACACGGGAGACCTCGGCATCTGGGACGACGGGTTTTCGGCCATGGAGGTGATGAACGGTCACGGCATGGACCGCGTATGGGGCGTGATGCGCTGGTGGTTGACCCTCATCGGACGCGGGGAGACCAAGGCCGGCACGGCGGTCACGGATACCCACACCCGATACGGAGACTCCCTGGGTTCCGTTCCCCGCTCCTTCGTCTTCGTCGGTGACGACGCCGACGATCCCGGTGATTTCGACCAGGATCATTTCGTTCAGAGCGTCAACAGCGCAGAGATGATCGGGACCAACGGGCCCTTCGTGGAAGTGACGGCCACCAACGCCCACGGCGACACCGCCGGCCTCGGCCACGTCCTGCAGACCGAGGGAGAGGCCGTCACCGTACAACTGCGCATTCAGGTACCGGAGTGGATCTCTGTGGATACCGTGGAGCTGCTCAAGAACCTGGAGTCCGTGGTCACCGAACCGGGCGAATATAATACGGACCCCATCGAGCCTACGGAGCGATTCGAATTCGAGCTCACCGAAGAGCATCTGCAGGTGGTGGCGACGGGAGAGATGGAGCATCGACGCTACGAAAAGACCATCGAAATCGAGATCGAAACCGACGTGGACTCCTATCTCGTATTCCTGGTGCGTGGCGAGGAAGATATGTATCCCGTCGTCCCCTGGACGGACGTAGAGCCCTTCGCCTTCACCAACCCCATCTATCTGGACGTCGACGGCGATGGATATAGCAATCCCCCGTTGATGGAATTGGCCAGTAGTGATTCTCCCTCGATAGACCACCTTCTGTACCGGCCGGATCATCCGGATAGACGCGAATTGACGCCGGCGATCATCCGGGAGCACTTCGAGAATAGTAAGGTCGAGGCCTGTCACTGAGGAGCGGGCCGGCAAGGGTTGCTTCTTGCGCTCGTTCACAGAACTCACTACCTCTGAGTAGTATAACGTCCCCCCTGACCTGTCCTGCGACACAGCAAAGGCCGTCTGTGAACAACCCCACAATCCACTCGTTTTCTCTTCGCTGGCTCGGCCTGGCGCTGCTCATCGCTGCTACCCTATCCCTGACCTGCACCGACGATCCCGGCGCCGATGTCGCCGAATTCGTTGCCTACGAATTCGGCGACGACATGGTGATCCCCGGAGGAGATGGCCCTCAGGATGGCCTCTTTGAGCGCTCCTTCGAGGTCCTTCTCACCGAGCCTCATTGTGACGTGTGCACCGGCGACGACAAGGACTACCTCCAGGCCAACTCCCGCATCGTAGAGCGAGTGGTAGAGCTCATCGACGGCGCCGAGGACTTCGTCGACATCGCTCAATTCACCTTCAGCGCCCGTCCCATCGAGGAGGCCATCTACCGGGCTCACGAGCGCGGCGTGACGCTGCGGGTGGCCATGGACCACGGCCAGGAGCGTTCAGGCTCCTTGTCGCAGCGCATGAAGGATAATGGAGTGAACGTACGCTTCGTGCGCGGCGTCGAAGTCCCAAGTCAGAACCGCTACGGCCTGATGCACTCCAAATTCATGATCGTCGACGGCCACACACTCTTGACGGGCAGCAATAACTGGTCGTCCACGGGGACCACCATCAATGAGGAGAACACCCTGGTGATGAGCTCGACACCGCGCGACGAGCTCATCCACGGCTTTCGCTGCCACTTCGAGGCGGCCTGGCAACAGGCCCCGGAGCACAGCGGCAACTGCAGCACCACCGAGGCCTACTTCTCTCCGGGAATCGGCGGGCGAAACCTGATTCGAGACGAGATCGCCGACGCTGATTCCTCAGTTCACGTCCTGATGCACCACCTTCTGTTCAACAACCTGGTGCGCGAACTCGCCGACGCCGCCGAAAGGGGTGTGGAGGTACGGATCGTGCTCAACGCCGAGGACCGCGAGACGTATACCGGCGGTCATTGGGACCGCCTGGTGGAACACGGCGGGGAGCTTCGCTTCAAGCAGAATAATCCCGACGAGTTCCAGTATATGCACCACAAGCTGGCCATCATCGATGGCGAGACCTTGCTCCACGGTTCCGGCAATTGGTCGGGAAGTGGCTTTTTCAACAACTACGAATTCTACGTGCGCTACGACGAACGCGACGTGGTCGACCCCTTCAACGAACTCTATCGTAGATTATGGAATTGGTCGCTCACGACGGACTCCCTGGACACCGGATCGAGCGCGGCCCGTCAACACTACGAAACCCAACAGATCTACTTCGGAAACCTCCACGCCCACATCGAGCTCGAGGGCGACGACGGAAAGTGGTGGGACGACGGGGAATTGCTGCGCCGCGACGGCGTCGACGGCGAGCTGTACAGCGTGGACGACGAACTCGACGGGCGCCACCCGTCACGCCACGCCTGGGAGTATGCCCGCGACACAGGCCATATGGACTTTATGGCCATCTCTCCACATGTCTCCGATGAGCGCTCCGATGATGCCCACAATCACCCCAATATGACCGTCCAGGGATTTGAGACGCTTCTTGAAAACGCCCGGGCGGTTACCGAGGAGTCCCAGGGTCAATTCGTGGCCATTCCGGCCATGGAGTGGAATACAATGTCCGGCGGAAACCACGTCGGCATCATGGGAACCGAGACTCTGGCCAAGGTGGAAAGAGGCCGCTTCGACCTTCTCTACGAGAGCTTTCTCCCGGACCGGGTGGCCGATGGTGAGAGGCCCCTCCTTCAATTCAATCACCCCCGCACCTTTCGCCAGGATCCGGACATCCTCACTGGAAACTGGGATCAGATCTTCGACGTCAACCTTCTGGAGATCCCCAACAACTCCCAGCGCCGGCGAAAATTCACCGACTTCGGTCTCGATGACTACCCGCCCCTAAAGGACGTGCGCCAGAGCTGGATCGATGGCGAGGCGATGCCGGACCGCCAGATCGTCAGCGAGACTCTTCAGAATATCGAAGAGGTCACCCGCCCCTACCTGCGCCTGATGGAAGTGACCATCGGACGCGGCACGGATATCGCCCATGAAGATGGCGAAAACCCGAGCTGGACCACCCGCGATGGCGAGCCCTACCACTACACGCGCGTCGACAGCGACTGGCATTATTATCTGCTCCAGGGATTTCGACTCGCTCCGGCGGCCAATCACGACAACCACTACGCGAATTGGGGTAGTGGTCACACCACACGTACCGCCATCTACGCCGATGAGTTGAGCGAGCGGGCGCTGCTCGACGGCGTCGACCAGCGCCTGGTCTACGCTACGGAAGATCCGAGCCTGAAGATTGGATTTTACGCCGCCAATCGCATCCCCATGGGATCGACGAAGGCGACCTTGAACAACCAGGTCCACTTCAACCTCTACCTCGACGACCCGGGCTACGAGGGTTCCTTCGAGGTGCGACTGATGTACGCCGCCGTCGGTGCCGACCAGGTGGTGGCGCGCACGCAGATGAGCGACGTCTCCCAACACAGTTGGTACGGGCTGACCCTTCCCCTGGCAGATTCCGGTAAATATTTCGCCTACGTGGAGGTCTACAACCCCGAACTGAAGCGCACGGCCTGGACGGCGCCGATCTGGATCACCCGATTGTGACTAGTGCTGGCCCCCGGAAATCCGTAGGCACCTGAGTCAACCAGCGCGACGATCTCGGCGTCGAAGACTCTTGGAAGTGTAAACTGCCTGCGAGCTTTCTCCTTGACCTCGTCGCGCTGGATTGACTCAGGTATCCTCGGCGAGCGCAATTTGTCGAGACCAAGGAGAGACGACGAGATAGGGTCAACCCTTCGAGGAGTCTCGACGATGGGATCGG
>SLPW01000622.1 GCA_007131755.1 Myxococcales bacterium
GAGCTATGGGGCTATCTCGACAACACAGCATACCACTGACTTGTCATAAGAAGGGTTTTTCGGAGCCGATAGCGTCCCCGCTATCGGCAGTCGCCGCGACGGACTGCGCAGCGACTGCCGATGCGCGGGAGCACATCATCTCCGAAAGCCTTATTTTCCGGTCCGAAAGTGGATCCGTATCCAGTGGGAAAAAAGAAAGTTCATCGGAAATCGGAAGTCGGAAAGAACTGCAGGACGTCCAGGGGTTGATACGTTATGTATTGATCACTACAAATCTCGTACAGCAAATCGCCTTCGTTCACGACTCATAGCTGCGATGGATTCCTTCCGATTTCCGACTTCCGATTCTTTTTTGCCCTTTCTAATTTGTCGTTCGTAGTTCTGTACGGTCGTGAGGGCGTGAAAACACTGTAGGCGTCGAATCATCAGGGGAGGTGAGCCTGATGCGATTGCCCTGGTGGGTGATGGTGCGGTCTATCGCCAGCAAATGAATTTTCTTGTACCTTTTTCGTCTCAGCGCCCGGATGGCACATAGATTCCCCCCCGATTTCTTGGATTCACAGGGGATATTGAATTCAGCTCAGGATTTTGATCATGACCAGAATTGTATCGATCTCAGCAGTCGCCCTGCTCTTTTTAAAGACCGTCGTCTTCACCGGTTGCGCCGCTGCTCCCGTGGAGATGCCCGAGACACCGGAGGAGTTGCAACAGGTGATCCTGTTGATCGACGAGCCCGCTCTGTCGGGAGCGCTGATGGATTCGGCGGAGGCGGACCTGTTGCACAGCGATCCGAGAAACGAGATCTCCCAGCGGGTCGTCTCCGAATTGCGGCGAAACCTTCAGGACCAGGGAATCGGGGCGACCACGGATCCGACGGTGGATTACGACGGCATCCTTCACGTCGATGTTGGGCTCGGTCTGCGCGGCTACGATATCACCATGAGCGTCGACGTCGTGCTCGCTGACGCCCGGGGCGACCTGATGAGCGGATTCAGCGATCGACAGCGATTGGATATCGAGATGGCCTCCGATCGCTTCGGCTATCGCACCCCGGAGTACATCACTCGCCTTGCCGTCCAGGATCTCCTGTCCAGCACCCCGGCGCGACCTATGCAGTCGCGCACCGGCGCCATCGCCGAAGTGCCGGAGCAACCGGAGCAACCGGCCGGCGATGTTTCCACCACAGGACCGAGCGGTGAATTCGTGGCTGCCTCTCCCCAGCGGCGCTCTTACGCCCTCGTGATCGGCGTCGAGGAGTACCGCGATCTGAGCTCTACCGAGGGGGCGCGACGAGACGCCGAGGACTTCGCCCGCCTCGTCACTCAGGGCTTCGGCGTGCCCGATGAGAATGTGCGCGTGCTTCTGGACTCCCACGCCACTCGCGGCGATATCTTCGCCCAACTGGCCTGGTTTGAGCAAAACGTCACCGGCGGCGACCGCATCTACCTGTATTTCAGCGGCCACGGATCGCCGAAGGCCACCGACGGCACCCCGTTTTTGATGCCCTATGAGGCGACGCCGGAGAATCTGGAGCATACGGGAGTGGAGCTGTCGGATCTGATCGAAGGACTGGAGCGGACCGAGGCCCGAGAGATCATCGCCTTCGTCGACGCCTGCTTCTCCGGCACCGGAGAGCGCTCCGTACTCCCCGAGGGAACTCGCCCCGTGGTGCCGGAACAAGAGTTGTCCTCCAGCCAGCAGGCAACCCGGGTGGCCGTCTATTCCGCCTCCGGGCCTTCCGAGATCAGTGGGAATCGGGCCGACGAAGACCGCGGCCTATTTACGCACTTCTTGCTGGAGGGACTCGGAAGGGCGCGGGCCGATATGGATGGAGACGGCCAGATCAGCCTGTCCGAGCTGCACGATTACGTCAGCCCTCGCGTCTCGCGCGAGGCCCGTCAGATCAACCGTCAGCAAAACCCCGCGCTCTTCGTAGCCGACGAGCTCGGCAATCCCGACGAGGTCATCCTCACCTGGGGCGTGGCCGCGGACTGAGGCGGGGCAACCGCGATAGCGGGTCGGGGGAGGTGAGCCCGGGCCGGGGCACCCGGCCGTCTGGGCTCGGAGGGGTCGGACAACCCCACAGCTACAGATCGATATTATAATCCTTGATCTTATACAGCAGCGCCCGGTGACTGATCTCCAATAACTCCGCGGCGTGGGTGCGATTTCCCTCCGTCTTCTCCAGCGCACGGGTGATGAGGATCTTTTCCAGTTGCGCCGAAAGTTTTTTGATCGACAACTCGTCGCCCGAAAATAGCCGCTCCAGGGGATCATCACCTCGACGCAATGCGGCGGGAAGATCGTCGTGGTCGATCTTGGTCCCCGACGTGATCACCACCCCGCGCTCAATGCAATTGTGGAGTTCGCGCACATTTCCCGGCCAGCCGTACTCCAGAAGGGTGTCCATCGCCTCCGGCGTCAACCCCTCGATGTCGGTGCCCAGTCTCTCGTTCTGAATATCGATGAAGTGATCGACCAGAAGAGGGATATCGTCGAGGCGTTCGCGAAGCGGGGGAAGATCGATATTGATGACGTGCAGGCGGTAAAAGAGGTCGCGTCGAAAGGCGCCATTGTCCACCCGCTCTTCCAGGTCGTGCAGCGTGGCGGCGATAATGCGCACGTCTACCGAGCGAGCCGTGGATTCACCGACGCGGCGCACCTCGTTTTCCTGTAATACCCGAAGCAATTTGATCTGTAGCTCCAGGGGAAGCTCGGCGATCTCGTCCAGAAATAGGGTTCCCCCGTCGGCGGCCATAAACAGCCCCTCCTTGTCGGAGGAGGCGTCCGTAAATGCTCCTTTGATGTGCCCGAAGAGTTCACTCTCCAGCAGATTGGCCGGTATGGCGCCGCAGTTGATGGGGATGAAGGGCTCGTCGGCTCTGGGCGACAGCTCGTGAATCGCCCGCGCGGCCAATTCCTTTCCCGTACCCGACTCTCCGGTCAACAATACGGTGGACTTGAAGTGAGCCACTTTCTCGATGAGCGAAAAGACCTCTTTCATGGGTTGGGATTGGCCCACCAGTCGACCCAGGCCCTTTTTTTCATCTACCTGGCGACGCAGAGCCTCGTTCTCGCGCCGAAGCCGAAGACGCTCCACGGCCTTGACGACGGTCAATAAGATTTCGTCCTTTTGAAAGGGCTTGTCGATATAGTCATAGGCCCCGGCCTTGAGGGCCTTGATGGCCAACTCTCGACTGCCGAAGGCGCTCATGACGACCACCGTGGTGTCGATGCCGCGGCGGTCGATCTCCTCCAGAAGCTCCAGGCCGTCCTTTTTGGGCATTCGCACGTCACATAACACCAGATCGTAGTGATGAGCCAGAAGCTGTTTGAGCCCCTCCTCTCCGTCGGCCACGGCGACCACGCGCCATCCCTCTGCTCCGAGGAGCATCTCCAGCATGTGGCGAATGCTCTCTTCATCGTCGATGACCAGGATGTCGATTTCGGCTTCCACGGCAGCTTCCACTTCGGGACACAGAGGGTTGGCCCGGGAAGGATACGACGGCAAGTGCCCATATCGCAATGGGGCCAGTGACCCCGAATCGAAGAGCCGTTCGAGTGGTTCCCCTGGCCCAGGCCCCAGCCCCGGCCCCGGTCCGCTTTTCGCTGCTCGCTCCGAGCCAATGGCTCCCCCTGGGAATCACAGCGATCGAACCCTCGCAAAACTCGCCCGATGCAGTTACACTGCCCGCGCATCTATGAGAAAGGAATCTCCGTGAGAGACATGGTCACAGCTCGGTTCGAAAAGGGAGTGGAGCGATGATGAAGCGATGGTTGGTAGTGGTGGCGGTGGTTGCGATGGCGGTTGCGTGCAGTGACCCTGAAGAGGTGGAGCCTCCCGAGTCCGATGTTGGAAATGATATCGGAGAAATCGACGCAGACACCGACGACGCTGGCGAGGACTTCGATCCCTTCGCCGGACAGCTTCGCCGACCGGTCCACGTCTACACCGACGAACAGGGAATGCCCCATATTTACGCCGAAACGCTTGAGGATCTCTTCTTCGCCAACGGCTATATCCAGGCTCGAGACCGAATGGCCCAGCTGGAGATGTATCGCAGGATCTCCACCGGGACCCTCTCCGAACTCCTGGGCAGCCTCGATGAACAGCCCATCGCCATGGACACCATGTTTCGCATGCTGGGGCTGGAGCGAAACGCCCGGCAATTCTGGGAGGAAAACTACGATCCCGACCAGGAGTCCTTCGTCGTCGTCGAGAGCTACGCCGCCGGCATCAACGCCTATATTCAGGCCCTTCAAGAAGGGGAAGAGGAGATGCATCAACTTCTGGGGGGCTTCTTTCCTCCCCGGGAGATGCGCGAGTGGAAGCCCTGGCACACCATGGCGATTGCTCGACTGCTGGCTGTGGAGTTGACCTATTATACCCCGGTATATCTGGACCTGACCTGGATGCGCCAGCAGGCCCTCGACGTCTTCGATCCCGAGAGCGAAGACGAGGCCATCGCCGCTCGCTCGGCCTTCTTTAACGACGTCGCGCGCCTCGCTCCGGCCACCGACACCACTCATATCGACGGCTTCCCCTCGGCGCTCATGGAGATGCCTACGGCACCTCATATCGACGAGGAGTTGCTTCGCAGTGCCCGCGAGATGCATCGCGGTCTTCAGGAGGTTCCCGGCTTCGGCGATCTCACCATCGATCCCTTCAACTCCGCCTCCAATCGAATGCGGGGAAGCAATAACTGGGTTGTCTCCGGCGAACATACCGATACCGGCCATCCTCAGGTGGCCAACGATCCACACCTGGGGCTGTCTCTTCCGACGGTCTTCTACCCGATGCGTCTGGTGCTTCAGGATGACGTCGACGGCCGAGAGGATATCGATATCGTCGGCGCTTCCTACGTCGGCGCCCCGGGGGTGGTCATCGGTCGCAACCAGCAGATGGCCTGGGGTACGACGGTGGGCTACTACGACTACGTCGACCTGTACCACGAGGAGATCGACGGGCCCGGTGACGGCGCTGAACCGGCGACGGTGAGTTTCAACGGCGACGACGTCCCCGTCGAACGGGTGACCGAGGAGATTCGCGTCGGGCAACTCGGCAATATCAATGAGACCATCGAATATACCGTCGAGATCGTGCCCCATCACGGGCCCTTGATGCCTTCCACCGACGGCGCCCGCCCCGTTCCCCGCCAGGAATCCGAAGGAATCTCCGTAAAATGGGTGGGCCTGGAGCCGGGCAACGAGGTCGAATTCCTCCTCGGCGTCTGGCGTGCCGAAGAACCTGAGGACGTTCAGGAGGCGCTGACTCACTACCAGTTGGGATCTTCGAATTTCGTCTTCGGATTTTCCAGTGGTGAGATCTACTACTCCGGTCGCTCCGATATCCCCATTCGACCCGACGAGGCGCTGACCTTTCATCCCGTGGACAACCCCCGGGGCAACGCCCCGATCTTCGTGCTCCCCGGCGATGGCAGCGCCGAGTGGGAGGGCTTTCTCGATGATGCTCACATCCCTCATGCCCTCAACCCCGAAAAGGGATACGTGATCACTGCCAATAATGATCCCGTCGGCGTGACCCTGGATAACGATCCCTTCAACGTCGAACACTATATCGGCGCATTCTTTGCCGTCGGTTTTCGGGGAGCCCGTATCGAGGAGCGCTTCGACGAATTCATCGACGCCGGCCAGCCCCTGACATTGGAGGATCATATCGCCATTCAGGACGACCCCCATGACGGCGTCGCCGAGCGGGTGGTTCCGCATCTCGTGGAGGCCATCGATACCGTGCTCGACGATGGCATAGATGATGAGGCAGCCCCCGATCTGGCGTCGATCCGAGACGAGATCGATGGTCGAGAAGCCGAGCTGGCCGAACTTCGCGACCTTCTGGACGCCTGGGACTTCGCCGCTCCCGCCAGTCGCCAACCCTCCGGCGACGATGTCCTTCGAAGCAGCGCTGCCACCTTATTCAATGTCACCATGGTCTATCTGTTTCGAAACGTCCTCGGCGACGAAATGGAGCGCCTCGATCTCTACCACCCCAACGGCGTCTGGATGATGCCCCAGGCCTCGCAGATCCTCACCCGGGCGCTCGTCTTCTTATTGGATCACCCCGAAGAGGCCTACAGTTATGACGAGGAAGTGGGCGACAGCCTCTATTTCGACGATATGGACAACGACGACGTCATCGAAACCCGGCTGACCATGCTGGTGCGCTCCGTACTGCAGGCCCGAGATCGCCTGGCCGATGCCTCCACTTTCGGAAGCCGGCTGGGCCGCGATATCGAGGGTCCCCAGAGCGACGATCCCGACGACTGGATCTGGGGCAACCTTCACGGCCTATATCTTGACGGGTTTTTCCCGGGCATCGAACCGGCCCTGGCGCGGCCGGAGTCGGGGCGACCCTTCTTCGAGAGGCCTGGAGGCACCTTCTCCGTCAGCCCCTGCGGAAACGGATATCTGCACTTCAACTTTACCTGTGGATCCGGATCGGCCCTTCGCATGGTCCACGACCTGAGCCCCGACGGGCCGGTGACGTATAACGCCATTCCCGGAGGAGCCTCGGAGAATCCGAACAGTCCTCATTTCGACGACCAGATCGAGCGGTGGAACGCCGCCGAGCCCTATCGCCTCATCGATGATCGCGACGAACTCGAGGGCAGCGCCACCCACGAGGTCTTCGGCGCCGAGTGATCACGCCCAGGCTTCGCGAGGCTTTTCGGCTTCCGGTTCGGCGGCGTAGAATCCACCGACCAGTGTGCCGTAGACGACGTGCATGACGATGAATAACAGTGCTGCCGGGACGCCCAGGTTGATGGCGAACAGTCCCGGCACGTCCAGAGGCGTCGGCATCAGGGGATGAATCAGCCCCATCAGTCCGGCTGCCATTCCTGCTAACACGACGTGCAGAAGCGAGAACGCAGCCCCCATCGCCCAGCCCGGCCCCCGGGCTACGCTCTCGAAGCCCCGGGCATAGATCAGGGCGATGAGCCCCGATAAGAACAGATGTACCACGAACCCCAGCATCCAGGCCGGGGCCCCCGGAGCCAGACCGAATAGCGTGCCCAGCGTCATCTCCACGTCCAGGGGGATGGCCAGCGCACGGCCTGCGGCCATCAGAATCGACATTGCGGCGCCGGCCACCACACCGGCGAAAAAGGCTTTCCCAGCGTTCATGTGCACCTCCCGGAGTTCGGAGTCCGGCCTCAGGACTCAAATCTCGTCGTCTTCGCTATTCTCCGTCATTCCAGACTGGAGTCGACGATTCAAATGTGGACACTTGCCGGGATTCTCGAAATGGCCTCGGTTGCCATTGTCGAAATGCGGAGTAGGTTTTTGATAGCTTCCACAGTATTCGCAGTGCTGCGCCGTATGCAGAAGTAGATCAATTGCGGCGTTAGATGGTTCGAGGGGACCGGTGGAAGGCGGTGGACCGCCATCCGGACATGGCCGCCTTGCGGCGCGGTGTTCGTACGAGCGGAGTCACCGGATCGCCGTCGTCGTTATTTTGCGACAAGGTCGATCCTCGTCCCCATTCGACAATCACCAGGGGCATGAACCAATCATCCCGGGGGGATGTATCATGAAGAGATTGCTGACCGCACTACTCGCACTCTCTGTGGCCACGGCGTTAGGCTGTGGCGATACGAGCAGCGACGACGATTCCACGGATTACGACGATTACAAAAAGGGGGTGGGGCTCGATGTCTCCATCGACCTGCAGGGTAAGAAGCATGACGTAGAGCATATGCGCTTTACCCTCACTGTCTGTGAAGGTGACAGAGATAAAAACAACAACAACAACAACAACGACAACAACGACAACAACGACAACAACAACAATGACATGGACGTGGTGAAGTCGGAGAAACTGCCTCTCTCCGACCTGGTCGTTGACACCTCCGGCGATGGTCATCACACATTCCTGCGCAAATTCTTCGCCCTCGATACCGGCTGTTACGACCTCCGGGTGGAGCCCCTGGCCGAAGGACAAGTCGAATCCAAAAAATGTCCTGCTGTCGGTGCCAGAGACCTGATGGTGGGGATGAAGAAGGGAGACTCGGTTCACCTCGTCATGAGGTGCGAGGACAAGAAGGACGACAAGGACAAGAAGGACGACAAGGATAAGAAGGACGACAAGGATAAGAAGGACGACAAGGATAAGAAGGAC
>SLPW01000318.1 GCA_007131755.1 Myxococcales bacterium
GCATCGTCGTCGCGATACCCCGCCATCACCGGCGATGCCAGGGATGGCATCGCTCCATCACGTGGTGAGTTGAATCCTCGTATCACGGCAACGATGAACATTTTGGGCACTGGCTTATCCCATTGGTTTTATTAACGAACAAAAGGGGTTGCGGAGATGTGTAGGATCATGAGCTACTCACGTTGATAGCCCCACCGTCACCCCCTCCGCCTCGCGCTGTACGGCTCGCTCGGCACCTCCCCGCGCTGGCGGGGAGGGTGTCCGTTCCCTGCATGTCTGTAGCTTGGGGGCTACCCTGAATGGTTACAGCCATTGGTCCCCTGTGCTAAAAGGCGCCGATCACTCCCCCTCCAATCGCAGCCGCACCCGCAGCTTCGTCTCCTCGATGAGTCCGTATAAGACGGGCACCACGAAGAGCGTCATCAGCGCCAGTGCCATCCCGCCCACGATGGGCACCGTCATGGGGATCATCACGTCCGCCCCGGCCCCGTAGCTGGTGAGAATGGGGAGCATCGCAAGAATCGTCGTCGCCGTGGTCATCAGGCAGGGTCGAATTCGACGAAGTCCCGCCTCCACCACCCCTTCACGCACCTCGGCGATGCTCTGGGGCTGTCCGGAGGAGAATCTCTGCTTGATATAGGTGGCCATCACGATCCCGTCGTCGGCGGCGATGCCGAATAAGGCGATAAAGCCCACCCATACGGCGATGCTCAGGTCCACCGTGGAGATCTGGAAGACACTTCGAAGGTTCGCCCCCAGAATATTGATGTCCAAAAACCAGTCCTGGCCGAAGAGCCACAGCATGATGAACCCGCCGCTAAACGCCACCGCCACGGCGCTGAAGATGGCAAGCGACGTCCAGGGAGATCGAAATTGCAGATAGATGAGGCTGAAGATGATCATCAACATCAGCGGAACGATGAGCCTCAACCGCCGCTCAGCCCGCAGATTCTGCTCGTATTCCCCGGCGAAGCTGTAGGCCACCCCGTCGGCGAACTCCAGATCCCCTGACTCCAGGGCGGACTCCATGGCACTTCGAACGCCCATCACGGCGTCGATCGCCCCCACCCCGTCTGCAGCGTCGAAGAGAACGAAGGTGACGAGCTGAGCGTTCTCGCTTCGGATCATCTCCGGTCCGCGCACGTATTCGATCTGCGCCACCTCACCGAGGGGAATCTGCTCTCCGTCGCCGGTGGTCACAAGGACCTTTTCGATGGCCTCCGGTGAATCGCGCATCTCCCTCGGATAGCGCAGGGTGACGCCGAAGCGCTCTCTGCCATCGACCACCTCTCCCATACGCATCCCCCCGATGGCCGTCTCCACTGTGCGTTGGAAGGCTTCCATGGTGATCCCGTACCGGGCCAGAAGCGAACGGTTGGGAATGACGTGGATATAGGGCTTTCCGACGGGCCTATCGGCGTTGACCGCCCTCTCGTCCACCAGGGGGTGCTCCTCGAGCAATGCCTCCACCTTCAGTCCGGCGTCGGCCAGGTCATCGAGATTGTCCCCCTGCAACCTCACCGCCATGGGGGCCCGAATTCCCGCCTGCAGCATCACGATCCGCGTGCTGATCGGCTGGAGCATCGACGCCGACGTAAGCCCCGGGATATTGTCCGTCACCGCCGCGATCTCGTCCCAGATATCGCGGGGAACCTCGATCTCGTCTCGCCACTGCCGATAGGGTCTTCCCCGCGAATCAGGGATCAACTCCCCGTCATCGTCGCGAAGAAACTCCCCGTCTTCGAAGGCAAAGCGCATTCTCTGGCCATAGGAGTCCTTCTTATACTCCGTATCGTAGGTGATCACCGTCTCCAGCATCGAGATCGGCGCCGGATCCAGCGGGGTCTGGGCCCGGCCCAGCTTGCCAATGGAAGTGTTGACCTCCGGCACGGTCTCGATCATCAGGTCGGCCTGCTTCGTCAACTCCAGCGCCTCACCAAAGGAGGCGTGGGGCATCGTCACAGGCATATAGAGAAAATCCCCTTCGTCCAGATGTGGCATAAACTCCCGGTCCAGCCCCTGCACTTCATGGTGCAGCCACTGTCCCGTGTCGCTCTGATGGACCCGGTCGGGAAGCCAGGAGAAGAGTTGGCCGAAGCCGAACCAGATCGTGACCGCCGCCACCACCAACACCATGGGAATGGGCAAGAAAAGCCACTTGTGGTCCAGCAACCACCGCAGGATGTGCGGAAAGGCCAGCCGAAAGAGCCAGAATACGCCAAGAAGGCCGCCCACGAGGCCGAAGACGAAGACGAAGTTTCGCCCCCCGCCCAGCTCCGCTCCAAGGGGCATCCAGCTGTGGGTCAACAGCCAGGCCACCGATAATATCACTGCTCCCAGCCCCACCGTTGTCGCCGCCCAGGACGCATAGTGGCGCCGCTCTTCGGAGACGTATTCGCCGATCAGTAATTCGTCGACCGCCCAGGCCGCCGTGGCGATGACCATCGCCACACCCAATAGAATACTGAAGGAGAGCGCCACCACGATCGAAGCCGCGATCAGCCCCACAGCCACCGCTGTCTTGACGAATTTTGCCGACAGAACGCGTGCCATGGGATGATCCTCGGCAAAGTCGCCCATAATCGACGCCGCCACCACGGGAATCACCAGGACGGCGATGAACAGACTGGCGATCAAGGCATAGGTCTTCGTAAAGGCCAGTGGCGTGAACAGCCGGCCCTCCTGTCCGGTCAGCATGAAGACGGGCAAAAAGCTGATCACCGTCGTCGCGATGGCCGTCACCACCGCAGGCGCCACCTCGGAGGCCCCCCGGGCGACACGTTCGATGCGGTCTCCTCCCTTGCCATCGATATCTTCATCCAGGTGCTGGGCGATATTCTCGGTCATCACGATCGCCATATCCACCATGGTGCCGATGGCGATCGCGATCCCCGCAAGGGCCAGTACATTCGCCTCCACGCCCGTGAATTTCATGGCCAAAAAGGTCGCCAACACGGCCATCGGCAACAAGCCGGAGACGATGACCGACGTGCGAAGATGCAGCATCAACAACAGGATCACCAGGATGGTGATCATGATCTGCTGGGTCAGCGCCGTCTCCAGCGTGCCCACGGTGCGATCGATGAGATCCGTGCGGTCGTAGAAGGGAACGATCCGAACGTGGGACACCGTCCCGTCCTCCAATTCACGGCTCGGAAGCGAGGGCTCGATGCGCTCGATCTCGGCGTAGACATTTTCGATGACCTCTCGGGGATTGGCCCCGAACCGTGCCGTCACCACCCCGCCCACGGCCTCTACCCCGCTCTTCGTCAACGCCCCGCGCCTCGGCGCCGGCCCCTCCTGGATGCGGGCCACGTCTCCGACGGTGATCGGCGTTCCCTCGTCGCTTCGGATCACGGCGTTCTCGAAATCCTCGATGGAACTGACGAAGCCGATGCCGCGGATCAGATACTCCACTCCGCTCATCTCCGTCGTCCCCGCCCCCACCTCCTCATTGGAGGCCCGCACCGCCTGCGAGACCTCTTCCAGAGTCACCCCGTAGGCCCGCATGGCATCCGGATCGAGCTCCACCTGAAATTCGCGAACCTTTCCGCCGATGGATCCCACCTCCGAGACGCCAGACGCACTCTGCAGAGCCTGAGTGACGACGAAGTCCTGCAAGGTGCGAAGCTCGTCCTGATCCCATCCCCCCACGGGATTTCCCTCGTCGTCCAGCCCCTCCAGGGTATACCAGAAGATCTGACCCAGCGCCGTTGCATCAGGGCCCATCTGGGGCTGGACCCCGTCGGGCAACAGATCGGAGCCGACACTGGCCAGCTTTTCGTTGAGCCTCGCCCGCGTCCAATAATATTCGGCGTCCTCCTCGAAGACGACGTAGATCGACGAAAATCCCTCCATCGACGAGCTTCGAATCGTCTCCACCCCCGGGATGCCCTGAAGCTCCGTGCTCAGTGGATAGGTCACCTGATCTTCGACGTCCTGAGGCGACCTGCCGGGCCACTGGGCATAGACGATCTGCTGGTTCTCTCCCAGATCCGGGATGGCGTCTACCGGCACCTGCGGCCGGTCCATCTCCGACAGATCCGACAAGATCGGAAAGTCCGTATCGATATTCTCCGTCCACGGAAAGGGAGCCACCCACAATCCGGCTCCCACGACGAAGACCGTCACCAGCACCACCAGAAAGCGCTGACGAAGACAGCCCTCGATAAGCCGTGTCAGCCACGTCTTCTCTCCATCAATGCGCATGGTCGTGCCCCTCGTGGTCATGATCGTGATCGTGGTTGTGGTCGTGGCCGTTTCCGGAGGCCCCCTCCTTATGCGTCAGGTTCATGCCGCAGATCGGACATTGGCCGTCTCCTTCTTCGGCCTGGGCCCACTCCACGGTCCCCATATCGCAGTACCAGAGCTCCTCATCGGCGGGCAGTTGCTCCGGATCGATGGGCGGATCGAACTCCACTCCCTCCGGCGGCACCTCCACCACCTGCGGTTCTCGATGTGTCAGATTCATGCCGCAGACCGGACATTGGCCGTCTCCTTCTTCGGCCTGTGCCCACTCCACGGTCCCCATATCGCAGTACCAGAGCTCCTTGTCGGCAGGCAGTTGCTCCGGATCGATGGGCGGGTTGAACTCCACACCCTCCGGCGGCACGTCGACGATCTCCTCCGGTGTCAGTGGCATCGTCCCCTCGGCATGAACGGTGCTCATCATCGACGGGCCCCCTCGAAGCTGGAGCTCCGAGTCGATGCGGAAGACCCCTCGCTTTGCGATCACCTCGCCACCTTCCAACCCCTCCTCGATGACGTAGCGATCGCCGAAACGGGGCCCGAGCTTAACGGGCTGGGCGATATAACCCGGCGGGTCGAGCTGTTCGTCATCGTAGAGGTAGACCAGCGATCGTTGCCCGGTCCACAGTACCGAAGAACGAGGTACACTGACCGTATCCTGCCCATCGGCACCGATCTCCACATAGCCCTGCAGATACATCCCGGGCTTGAGACGCCCCTCCTCATTGGGCAGAACCACCCGCGCGAAGGCCACCCTCTTTCGGCTGTCCACCTCGGGCGAGATGAATTCGATTCTTCCCTCGAATTCCTCTCCATCGAGGCCGGGGACCTCCACGCGCACCGGGGTTCCCTCGCTGACCCTCGACAGGTCTCTTTCGTAGATCTCGAGTTGGCCCCAGACCGTATCCAGCGGAGCAAGCGACAGGATTCGATCTCCTGTGGAGACGTAATCGCCGGACTGCACGTAGCGCTGGCGAATCGTTCCGCTGGCCGTGGCGTAGATATCCACCGTCTCTCGAGCCTGCTTGGTCTCTTGAATCCTGTCGATCTGGCGCTCGTCGACGCCCAGCAGTCGAAGCTCCGTGCGCGCCGAGTCAATCGACGCCTGGGCGGCCCGCATCCTTCGCTCGCTTTCCGACTCCTTCGCCCGCTCCAGATTGCGCACCGCCTGCACCAGACTTCGCTGTGAGGAATACAATTCGGGACTATAGATCCGCGCCAGCAACTGGCCCCGCCGGACCTCTTCTCCCCTGGCGCTGATCTCGAGGCGCTCGATTCGTCCGCCCGTCCAGGCGGCGATATCCACTTCGGCCCCCTCATCCACCTCGACACGACCGAAGGCCCTCAGCTCGTCTGTCACAGGCCCTGTCTCCACCCGTGTATTCTGCACTTCCGCCAGGCGCGCGGCGCCCTCGCTCAACTGCACGGAGGGTATATCGCTATCCCCATCGGCGGCGTCGGCGGGAACCAGGTCCATGTGGCAAATCGGACAGGTCCCGAATTCGGGCTGCCTGATCTCGGGGTGCATCGGACAGGTCCACTCCGAGACCTCCTCCTCCTCCTGCCCCGCCTCTTCGTCGCCTTCCTCCTCTCCAACGGTACATCTACCGATGACGAAAGCCACCACCACAAATGCGCCGAATATCATCCAGGTCGTCCACTTTTTGCTCATCGCTCACCTCCAATATACTCCGGATAGGCCCAGGCCTGGTCGGCGCCGAGTTCTCCCCCCGTAAGTCGCTGCAATTCCATGAGCCGATCCAGTTGCTCGGCCCGCAATTCGATGATCCGTCCCTCCAGGTCGATCTCCTGGCGCAGCGCCAGAAGAAACTCTGCCGCCGAACGCTCTCCCACCTCCATGCCGATCAGCACCTGTTCGGCCAGATCCGTGGCCAGCGGCATCAACTCGACCTCTAATCGCTCCAGGCGACGCTGGTCGGTCTCCCAGGCTGTCACCAACTCCTCGATTCGCCCCCTTAGATTCTTCTCCATCTGGCTCCGGTCCTCCTCGACGGCCTGCTGCGCCTGCTGCCAGCGCGTCGCCTCGTGACCGTATTGGGAGCGAAAGAGCGGAAGGGGCACGGAGAACCCGACCTGAAACATCTGTGCCCGGCTGCCGTCCATCTCCCACATGGGAGGCATATTGGAATAACCAGCCATGACCTGCGGCCAGGGGCGCGTGCGCTGATCGATGAGCTCGATGCGCGCCGACGCCACATTGGACGCCGCCTCCATCCTCATCAGACCGGGCTCTGCGCGGCGCGCCATCTCCACCAACTCTTGGGTTGAGGGCAGATCGACGGGCCACTCTTCGAGAAGCGTCGACGGAAGCTCCAGGTCCTCCAGGGCCTCCGGCTCCACTCCCAGGCGGGCCGCCATCAGCGACCGACGCTCTTCTTGACGAGAGCGCAATGACTCCACGTCGTCCGTCCTGGTCTCCGCCGCAAGCTCCAACTGGTAAAAATCCCCGTGGTCACCCCGCTCTACGGGGGCCACGGCCTCCACCACACTGCGGGCGTCCTCGATGAGGTCGATCTCCTCTTCGAGCAGCTCGACGCGCGCCTCGATCCTGGCGAGGGCGATCATATCCAGACGCACGTCGCGCAACAGATCCGTCGTCGCCTCGCGCTGCTCTGAGCGAGCCACCTCACCGGAGGCCCGCGCCGGCGCCGCCTGCGCCTGACGGGCGCCGCCCCGCGGAATGGTCTGCATCACCCGGATCATATGCCCCGTCATAAAATGAGGCGCCCAGGGAGCACTGATCTCGAGCATGTACTCCACCATCGGGTCCGGCCACTGGCTCTCCAGCGCCTGCGCTTCTTCTTCGGACTCCCTTATTCTCGCCTCATAGGCGTGAATACTTCGATTATTCTCCAACAACAGGGCATCCAACCTCTCCACCTCCGACCCACCGTCGAAGACCTGTGCCTGCACGGCGGTCGGAAAGACCAGGCCGGCGGCAGCCAGGAATAGGACTGTCTGGATACCCCGCACTGACTCCAGCGGGGATGGCATATCGGCGCTCCACGACAACGATTTCGGGTCAACATCGCTTCCGATAAAGCTCGACGTCGTGCGTCGACGATGACGCACCACATCGGCCATGCGCCCCTTCGAAGACTCGATCGACGAAATCAGACTTCGTCGCTCAGCTCACGTCACCTTCCGGCCACGTCCGCTGCGAGTCCCCCGGGCGCAATGCCATCAAAGCAACAGCGCCGAATGTCGTAGATAGGTCTCCGACCGGTCCGGCCGGAGTTTATGGGGTGGGATTTCTTCTGAAGTGGAGGGAGTCTCAAAGGCTGTGCTCAGCCGGTCCACCAACCACAACGTGGCCACCAGATCCGGCGTCCACCACGTCCCGTCACGGTCGACCGCGTCGTCTTCGTCGAAGGTCGAGATGACAGCTCCACCATCGCCGGCGATCGTCACGCCGTCGGACTGCCCACAGGCCGACAGGGTGGTGCAACAACAACCTTCTTCCTCGCCAGGATCTTCTTGCGGATCCGATTCTTGTGCAGCCTGCTCGGGACAGCATCCGCTGTCATCGGCATCTTCTGCTTCCGTCGCCATCGCCGTGGCGCAAAAGCACGGGGCCATCAACAACGCCGAAAACATCAGCGTCACCAGGCCGGCCAAGATTGAATGTGTCCGTGCAAACCACATAGAACCGTAAAACTCCGTTCACGGGACAGTACTCCAAGCACAACCATAATGACCGAAGGATTATTCGTCTACCCCCTGTTGGGTGTGATCGGTTTCCGTCGGTAGTAGTTCCCGGGCCCCGGCCTCAACGTTACCCACAACTCGGAATGATTGCTCGCTTCCTGGCCCTGGCCCAGTCCCTGGCCCGGGCCCGAAGTAGCCCTTGCCCATGTCCTTGCCC
>SLPW01000484.1 GCA_007131755.1 Myxococcales bacterium
GACGACGGCCTATGTCTGTCTCTCCGAGCTGGCACAGAGGGGCGACCGAGTGGTCTTCTCCATCGAGGAGATGGCCGGGTATTACCTGAGCGGCGTCAACCAGATCGAGTTGGATACGGGAGACGAGGCGGCATACAGGGAGGCATTTTCGGCGATCTACGAGTCCGATCCGGACGTGTTGTTCATCACCTCTCCCTTCGCCCATCGCCAGCGGGACCTGCTGTGGAACGCCGCGCTGCGCACCGCCGAGTCGGGGCACCTGGTCTTCGTGCAGATGGAGGCCGACTCGGCCGAAGAGGCGGCCGAAAAATTCGCCGCCGCCGTCGATCGCCCCATCGACGACTATCTGCTGGCCAGTTGCTGGCAGGAGTTGGATACCGACGAGCAGGGAAGACGCTTCGCCCGATATGATTGGCATCGTCGCGGCGACGAGTGAGCAGGTCCTGTCGGTCGATCCCGTGGCGGCGTTTTTTGCCCTGCGTAGGGCCACCTCTTTTCCCCTGCGACGCAAACCCCACACCTCCATCGAAGGCTATTGACCCTCCCCGCCTGCGGCTCACGATCATACACAACTACGAACGACCAATGAGAAAGGAAAAAGAGGAATCGGAAATCGGAAGTCGGAAGGAACCAATCGCCGCTGTGAGTGGCGCTCGAAGGCAGTTCGCTTTTCGAAGTCGGTGGTGATGATAACAAATCACATCAACCCTTCGACGTCGCGCGCTGCTTTTCAATTTCCGATTTCCGACTTCCGATTGAATTCTTTTTTCTACTTTGCTGTTTTCGTTGTTTCCCGCCGATATTCGCTTCGCCGCGATAAGACGAAACCATCACCGACTTGTGATCAATCGTCAGCCGCCTGCGGAGAGGTGGACCCGGGCCGGGGAACCCGGCCGGTTGGGCCCGGAGGGGTTCACGTCCTCGAAGTCGAGGATGGTCCATTCGTCAATGACCTCCATCGACGTCTCTTCACCGCCGTCGGCATCGCCGGTGCGGTGGACCATTCCTTCCAACTCGCCGGCGGCGCGCAACAGGCGTTGGGCCAGGGTCTCGAGGTGCAGGCAGGCGTCGTCGCGGGCCTCGAGTTGGCGGCGCAATTCGGCTTTTTCTTCGATTAGCTCCTCCACAGCCGCCACGTCGTCTTCGGTGGCGATGTGGCGATCGAGTTGGCGGATCTGGCTGACCAGACGACCGGGGCGGATGGCGGCGACGTGGGATTCGAGGTCTACGATGCGTCCGGCCAGTTCATAGATTTCCTCGGCAATGCGTGCGAGGCCCGATTGGATCCTGGCGGCAGACCCCTCGTCGATCTGGGGATATCGAAGCGCATCGGCGTCGCCCAGGTGCAGGACCATATTTATGGCCCGCTCGTAGGAGGTGGCGACTCTCGGGGATTGAATGTCATCGAAGCGCTCGACGTAGCGCCGATCGACGCCTGTCGATGTAGACTCTCGTCGGTCCAGACAAAAATCGAGAACGTAGCGCTTCGACATGCGAGCGAGCCACCACTCGGCGTAGGTCTTCGGCAGCCACATTCGGCCTACGGCCATGCCGAGGAGAGCTGCAGTGCCGAAGAGCATCGACCATTGAAGGGCGGGATGAAAATCAGCGCGGCGAAACTCGTTGGCCCCCTCGGTGAGCTCCCAGCTAAATCCGAGAAGTATCGCCGCGATGATGACCGCGCTGATACCAACGGCTTTGATTGTTTTTGCGGCGTGCAGGGATTGAAGGGGTGTCAGCCGCGGTGGTCGTCTTCTTTTGCGCGGCCGACGCCCGTAGCGCGCAGGCACGCCGGCTTCTCGAAGTCTTTCGACGATGACGTCGACTCCGTCTCGGGACAGACCGCGGGCGATGCCCAGATTCCGGACCAGATTTTCCGTCGCATTTTCTCTGGTGCCATCGCGGGAGAAGGCTCTCCAATTATGGTTTGCCACAAGGGAGTAGCGATCGAATTCGTCGACGACGTCCCAGACTCCCGACAGATCTCCTTGTGACGTACCGAATTCGGTGGCCTCTCGGGGAACGTAGACCACCCACTCGTATCCCTCGGACTCCAGGGGGGCGGCGAGTCTGGTATCGGTGGCGATCTGTTCTCGGGTAGCTCGCCAGGCGCTGTGTTTGTCGATATCTCGTCGAGGCGTCGACTCGCCAGTCAGTGCGAGGATGAACTGGTGAACGCCGTCGAATCGATGGCCGGGATGCTTGGCCATGGCTCGCATCAATGCTGTGGCCACCTCGTCGCCAACGGGTGCGCCGAGTGCACGAGGATCTGCTACCTCGGCCTCGCGGTGCATTCGAAATACTGCGGCGGCACTGTCGGCGCGATAGGGGGGATGGCCACAGAGCAATTCGAAGAGGACGATGGCCGCGCTATACAGGTCGCTTCGGGCGTCCAGGGCCAACCCGTCGACCCGCTCGGGGGCCATATATTCGACGGTGCCCAACTGGCCCGACTCGTCGGTGGCCAGCAATTCCTCGGCCTGGCCGATGCCGAAGTCGATCAATTTGGGGTTGCCGTCGGCGTCGAAGACGATGTTGTGGGGCTTGATGTCGCGGTGAATGACCCCCTCGTCGTGGATGGCCTGCAGGGCCTCGAGGACGGGAATCATCACCTCCAATGCCTCCGATTCGTCCATGGTACCGCGCCTGGCGAGCAGGTCGACCAGGTCGCCACCTTCACAGAACTCCATCGCGAAGGCGGGCCGATCATCGATGGTGGAGGACTCGAAGACGCGCACCACGCCGGGGTGATCGATGCGCCGCATCAGCGATGCCTCGCGCTCGAATGCCTCGACGATTCCCTCGTCGTCGATCAGATATTCGTGCAAGACCTTTATCGCCACGTCCATCTCGGCGTTCCTGTCGACGGCGCGGTACACCGTCGCCATCCCGCCGCGGCCGATGGACTCGACGATCTCGTAGCGCTTGTCGTCGTCGGGGAGAGTCATAGCTGTTCGACCTCCGCAGCAGCTTCCAACTCGCTTTCGACGTGCAACACCGTCTCGGCCACCGATCCCTCGAGATCGCGCATGACCTCGCCACGTGCCCTATCGAGGGCCGTATCGCGCGTTATCAAATCGAAGAGAGCGCCACGGCACCGCTGCAGTGCACAGCGCAATGCCGTCACTTCAGAGACGGCCTGGTCGTGGTCCTCCAGCGCTTCGAGGAGTTCGGCGCGACGCTGCGAAGTCGACTCGTCGTCATCGCCTCGGCCCAGGCGCTCCAATTCGCCATAGATGCCGGCCGTATTGTGCTCGTTGACGCGGGTCACGACGGTGTCGAGTCTCAGGCCAATGGACAGCAGTTCGTCCACCACGTCCGTGATACGCCTTTTGTCGAGCATTTCATTTCTGGCGCTGACGGCGATGGCGAGGACGATCAACTCCTGCAATTCACTGCGCACATCTTCGTCTCCTATCTCCTTCAAGACCTCTGCGGTACGGACGGGAAGATGAACGGAATCTGATCCGGATTCCAGGCTCTGCAGCAGGCGCGCGGGGATCATAAGTGGAACTCCCGCCACTTCCGGACGCTCGCGGTTGAGGCTGTATCGGCGGCGCAGAAGAGAGGCTGCGAGCCGAAATAAGACCGCCGTGGCGATCACCGTTCCCACACTGGCGACCAGAATCCGGACGTCGTCAACACCGAGGAAAAAGCCAATATAGGCGAGGAGCAAACCTCCTGCGAAGACGACGAAGGCGGCCAAAAAATGTCTCTCCTGTAGACTCGAGAAGAGAATCAGGGGAGACAGCACAATTGAGTTCACCACTCCGGCGAGGGTTCCACCGAACCCTCCGAAGCCTGCAGGGCTGCGACCATAGATCTGGTTGTCTATTTCGACCCAGGTGGTGACTTCATCGATGCGAAATATTCGACGGATTCGACGGCTGATCCGGGCCCAGGTGGAGGGGAGTTCTTCGTCGATTTGATGGGGGATCGAGCGCTCGTCCAGGAGCCTTGAGATTCGGCGCGCGTCATCGGCGACGAGCCCGTCAAAGAGGTAATAGGGAGGAAGGCGATATTCCGGGCTCCACTGAACGATGCTGCGCATATCGTCATAGCTATCCAATAATTCGATGAGCTCGTCGAAGCTCTGCGAGGGCAGATATTCCGGCTCCGTATTTCGCTCGAACCACACGTCGGGCTGGAATGCCTCGCGTGGCGAGATGATCCGGATCATCCAATCTCCCGCGCCGGGGTGACGTACGAGCCGTCGGATCTCATGACCGCAATCGAAACATTCGGCGATGCCCTCGATGACAGGGGTGCCACAATCGGGACATCGCCGTATGTGGCGCCCCGCCCACTCGTTCCACATCTCCTCGTCGTAGACTCCGTCGAGGGCCCGCCGCATCTGGTCCGCCGTGGCAAAACGGATCGACGGATCGCCGACGAGAGAGCGCTCAAGGAGGTGGCGTACCTGTTGGGGAAGTTCGTCGAAGCCGTCGTCGTCGATGAGGGTTTGGTCCTGGCGGGAGCGGGCAAAGGCGGCCTGCATCGTGCCGTCGACCGGTGGGTGTCCGAGCAGCATCTCGTACGCCACGGCGCCGACGGCGTAGAGATCTGCCCTCCCGTCGTAGTCCAGCCCCAGGACGCGCTCCGGGGCCATGGCCTCCAGCGCGCCCAGCACCTGAGTGTGCATGGTAAGGGCGGCCAGTTCGTCGACGCGGGCGAGTCCGAATCCGACGATTCGGCCGCCGCCGTCTTCGTCGATGAGGATATGCTCGGCGTTGAGATCGCGGTGCCACACACCACGCCGGTGAGCGTGTTCGAGGCCGGCGAGGATGTCTTCGAGCACACCTCGCGTCTCGCTCCACGTCATCGCCCCATTGCGCTCCACCCTCTGCCGCACGGACTCGCCGGGCACATACTCCATGACCAGCGCCAGGACCCCACCGGTATCGATCAATTCCTCGGCCCGCAGGATGGTCGGATGGTCGAGCCTTCGCACCGCTGCGAATTCACGCCGAAGTCTCCGGCGCACCGGTTGTTCCTCCGCCAGGTGGTCGTGCAGGATCTTCACAGCCACTTCGCGACCCTCTTCTCCTTGCCTGGCCCTGAAAACGGTGGAAATCCGACCGGCGCTCAATGGCTCGATAGGCTCGTAAGCGTCGAGCGCTTCGGGCCAATTGATGGGCAGGGAGTGCGTCATGGCTGCAGTATCGGCGCAGGTGGTGGGCGAAGGCAAGCCTGCGATGGCCCCCATCCCCCTCTGGCGCAACCGCCCGCTTTGCCCTACATTCCGCCGTCGACGAACCAACCCGGCGCAGGAGAAAGGATCCCATGACCAAGACGACGCAACCCATCTTCGGCAAGGTGCGGCGCATCCACATGGTGGGCATCGGCGGCATCGGAATGAGCAGCATCGCCGATATCCTCTTGGAGTGGGGGATGGAGGTGTCGGGCTCGGATCTGACGTCGGGGGAGATCACGAGGAGGCTCGAAAAGAGGGGAGCCAAGATCTTCGTGGGCCACGACGCCGCACAGATCGGGGAGGTAGACGTGGTGGTGCATACCAGCGCCGTCGACGCCGACAAGAACCCGGAGACCCGGGCGGCCAACTCGCGGGGGATCCCCGTGATCAACCGGGCCGAGATGCTGGCAGCGCTGACGCGGCGAAAATTCGGCGTCGCCATCGCCGGCACCCATGGAAAGACGACGACCACCACCCTGGCCGGCCATGTGGTGCGCGCCGGCGATCTGGACCCGACGATCATCGTCGGCGGTCGCGTCAACGGCTTCGAAGCCAGTAACGCCGTCGCCGGAAAGGGCGACGTCGTGGTGGTGGAGGCCGACGAATTCGACCGCACCTTCTTAAAGCTCACCCCCTCCATCGCCGTGATCACCAATATCGAGTGGGAGCACGTCGATATCTACGCCGACCTTCAGGATACGCGAGATGCCTTCGTCGAATTCGCCGACCGGGTTCCCTTCTACGGCGCCGTGATCGTCTGCGTCGACGACCCGGAAGTGCGGAAAATACTGCCCCGACTACAGGCGCGAGCTTTGACCTATGGCACTGGCGAGGAGGCAGCGCTGAGGGCCGTGGAGATCTCGGAACAGGGCTTTTTGAGCCGTTTCGCAGTCGAATTCGACGGGCAGCGCCTCGGCGAAGTGGAGTTGAAGGCGCCGGGGATTCACAACGTGCGAAACGCCCTGGCCGCCGTGGGGGTGGGGCTGGAGTTGGGAATGGACTTCGACGATATTCGGCGGGGCCTATCGCAATATACCGGGGTATTGCGGCGCTTTCATCGCCGGGCCGACGTGGGCGGAGTGCTGGTGATCGACGACTACGCCCATCATCCCACGGAGGTGCGGGCCACTCTTCAGGCAGCAAAGAAGGGCTGGCCCGAGCGACGCATAGTCGCCGCCTTTCAGCCCCATCTATACTCGCGCACCAAGAAGTTCTATCGCGAATTCGGCGAAGCCCTCTCCATGGCGGATCTGGTGGTGGTGACCGACGTCTATCCGGCCCGTGAGGAACCCATCGAGGGGGTGGAGGGAAGTCTGGTGGCCGACGCCGTCGGTGATACGGCGCAGGTGGTGTATGTGCCGGACAAGACGACGTTGGCCGCCCGGCTCGTGGAGCTGACCCGTCCCGGCGATCTGGTGCTCACCATGGGCGCCGGTGATATCACGAAGGTGGGCGGGGAGTTTGCGCGGCTCAACGCCTGATGCCGCGAATGCCCATAAAGCCGAGGCCGATGCCGGCGGCGTACAAGCCGACGGGGACGAAGTTGATGGCGTTGACCTCGTAATTATTGGCCCTGTCCGGGACCGTATCGAGGAGGATTCCGCCGGCGACGGCGGCTCCGCTTGCGGCCAGAAAGGCCCATCCCGCAGATCCGGAGGAGCGCTCCGGTCGCGGCGGGGCCTCGATCTCGACCATCTCCTCATCGTCGGGACCGGCCACGTGCGCCGAGCTCAGCGTCAGGCGCACCCGGGAGGTCTGCAAGGCGGCGACGGCGACGGTGGTCTCCGTGATCTGCTCCTCATATTCGCCTCGCAATTCATAGGTCCCGGGCATCATCTCCCGGGCCTCTCCATCACAACTTTCGGGCCCTTCACCGTCGATGAACAGGGCGATCTCGGTGGGGTCGCATTCCACCTCCAGGAGACCGGGACACTCCCTTTCGATCTCCCTTCGATACCCGTCGATGGCCTCGGCGATCTGCTCCGGAGTGGGTCTCTCCACGGCCGGAGCCTCTGCGGTGAGCGCGAAGTGCTCGGCGGCCCGCTCACAATCGCCTGCCCGCTGATAGGCCCGCCCCAGATTCGCATGAGTGATGTTGCGCTCCCCCAACTCCAACGACTCCTTCAGATAGTCGATGGCGGTCTCGAAATCACCGTCGTTGATGGCCTCCACGCCCTTTTGATTGAGTTCTTGCTGGCGGCTGGTCAGCTCTTCGTCGCCGGCGAAGGCCAGAGCGGGAAGACAGAGAAGCATCACGATGACGAGGGTCGTCAGGGAATGCATAGTGTTCATCACTGCGTCTCGCTAGTGTGAGGTCGGGGTTCGGATCGGCGCACTTGGTGCAACAGTATCGCTGAATGCGGAGGAAGATCAATTGGCGAAATCGTGTTGGGTGTGATCCACCTTGATCGGTTGTAGGACTCAACGTGGTCGAGGCTACACCCGGGCCCGGGCCCGAGCCCCGGCCCCGGCCCGCTGTTACTTCGCGCTGTCCAAGAGGGTTGGGGGCAGTGGTGACCACGGAGGGCGAGGCAAGGCCTCCGGTACGAAACCGCTTCGAACGGCGGGCCTGGGCGAGGGCCTGGGCCCGGGCCAGGGAACTGCTACCGACGGGCTCTGATCACACTCGATTGAGTTGCTTCCCGATGCCCCCCTCCGCCTCCGCTTCGCTTCGGCACCTCCCCCACCGGGTGAGGAGACCTCCGAGCTTCGAGCCACTCCAACAGTCCTACGACGAATCCAGCCCTCAACGTCATCGAAGGTACGAAGGTCCTCTCCGCGGCGAGGAGTGGGGGCAACGACTAGTGCTGGCCCCCGGAAATACGTGAGCACCTCGGCGGCTCAATTTGCCGATCCCATCGTCGAGACTCCTCGAAGGGTTGACCCTATCTCGTCGTCTCTCCTTGGTCTCGACAAATTGC
>SLPW01000500.1 GCA_007131755.1 Myxococcales bacterium
CCATCACCCGACTACCTTTATCCGCGATAAATGCAGCTCGACTCGCAGGTCTCGTGGACCTGAATGGAGTGGAGCAGGGGGAGATCGTCGATGAGGCGGTCCCAGATCCACTTTGCCAGGATCTCGGAGGTGGGGTTTTCCAGGCCCTCGATTTCGTTGAGGTAATAGTGATCGAGGCGCTTTCGAATCGGCTCGACGGCGGCCTTGATGTCGGCGTAGTCGATGAGCCACCCCATCTCGGGGTCCACCTCTCCTTTGACGGTGACGGTGATGCGGTAGGAGTGGCCGTGGAGGCGGCGGCATTTGTGGTCCGGGGGCACCATCGGGAGGTGATGGGCGGATTCGAAGCGAAAGTCTTTGATCAATTCGACCTGCATGGGAACTCGGGGGATGGAGGAGGAAAAAAGGAAGATAGGGGGCGATGGAGACTGAGCGGCGTCTGGTCTATACTGGCCGGCGATCGACGGTTCGCTGCCGGGACGAGGCGAAGATGGACGCGCCGAGACCGGGGTAACGCACCCAGACGGAACGAGTCAATCCACGATGAGCAACTCCTTTTTGGAAGCCCTTGAAGACGGACCGATCGTCTTTGACGGTGGAATCGGTACCCAGTTGTATGAACGGGGTATCTACGTCAACAAATCCTTCGACCACGCCAATTTGAGCCGCCCCGATCTGGTCCGAGCGGTGCACCGGGAGTATATCGACGCCGGAGCACAGGTGGTGACGACGAATACCTTTTCGTCGAATCGCATCAAGTTGAGGCGCCACGGCCTGGAGTCCGAGGCCGACGCCATCGTCGAGGCCGGGGTGCAGATTGCAAAGGAGGCGGCCCAGGGCAATGCCTTTGTGGCCGGATCCATCGGTCCCACCGGTGAGACGCCGACGATGCTCACGGAGGGGGAATTGGCCGATATGCGCGAGGCCTTTCGTCGCCAGGCGCAAAGCCTGAGCGAAGGTGGAGTGGACGTCGTGGCGCTGGAGACCTTTCGGCAGATGGCGGAGATTCGAATCGCCCTGGAAGCGGTGCAGGAGGTCTGCGATCTGCCGATCATCGCCCAGATGTCCTTTGACGCCGAGCGCACGACGGCAGACGGCGCGAAGCCGCAGCGGGTGGCGATGCTTCTTCGCGATTGGGGGGCCGATATCGTGGGGGCCAATTGTATGGAGGGTCCCCATATTCTGTACGACGTGGTCACGGAGATGCTCGACCTGGGAGTTCCCGTCATCGCCCAGCCCAACGCGGGCTATCCGCAGAAGATCGAGGAGCGATTGGTCTATATGGCTACGCCCGAGTATTTCGGGGTATACGCCCGGCGATTTTTCAAGGCCGGCGTGCGATTGGTCGGAGGTTGCTGCGGGACGGGGCCGGAGCACGTGGC
Source organism: Myxococcales bacterium (assembly GCA_007131755.1). Taxonomy (GTDB): domain Bacteria; phylum Myxococcota_A; class Bradymonadia; order Bradymonadales; family Bradymonadaceae; genus SLJM01. The sequence continues at coordinate 1,383 of SLPW01000500.1, forward strand.
TCAGATCGCGGCGGCGGCGCGAATGTTCGGTGGAGGAAGGGTGGCGAAGGCCATCGAGGTGTCCTCTGTGGCCGAGCCCTTTGAAGAAGAGACCCGAAAACGGGAGTCCACGAAGGCGCCGACGAAGCTGGCCGCCAAGATCGAGCGGGTGTATCGCGAGCGGTGCAAGGCGGGAAAGAAGGTGGAGAGCCGGGAGGACTTCGTGGTCAGCGTGGAGGTCAATCCTCCGGCAGGGCTTCGGCCGGACAAGGCGATCGAGGCGGCGAAGATGCTCGTCGAGGGGGGGGTGGACGTCATCAATATCGCCGACGGGCCGAGGGCGTCGGTGCGCATGGCCAACTGGGCGATGGGCCATATCGTCCAGCAGAAGCTGGATATGGAGGTCATCCTCCACCTCTGCGGTCGAGATCGAAATCTATTGGGACTGCAGTCCGATCTTCTGGGATTCGAAGCGCTGGGGCTTCGAAACCTGGTGGTGATCACCGGCGATCCCCCGAAGGTGGGCGATTATCCGCACGCCACGGCGGTCTTCGACCTGGACAGCGTCGGAATTTTAAAGATGATCCGAAAATTCAACCATGGCATCGATCCGGCGGGAAAGGACGTGGGACAGGCCACGTCGTTTTATTGCGCCAGTGGAGCGGAGCCGGCGGCCGCGGATTATGATCGTGAGCTGCGAAGGCTGGAGAAGAAAAAGGACGCCGGAGCGCGGTTCATCATGACCCAGCCGGTCTACGATCCGCAGGTGCTGGATCGGTTTTTGACGGATATCGAGTCTCTGGATCTGCCGGTGTTGGTGGGGTTGTTGCCGCTGGCGAGTTTTCGAAACGCCGAATTTTTGCACAATGAGGTGCCGGGAATGTCGGTGCCGGAGTCGGTCCGCGACAGGATGCGCAAGGTGGGTCGGGGACCCGAGGCGCGCCGCGAGGGAGTTCGGATTGCCCGCGAGACCCTTGTGGGGATAAAGGATCGGGTCGCCGGCGCCTATATCATGCCCCCCTTTCGACGCTACGAGGCGGCGTTGGAGATCTTGCAGTGCCTCGAGGGCTATGAAATGCCCGATGACGTTGGAGACAAGGCAGAATGACCATGCCCATCTATGATAGTATCGTCGATCTCGTAGGTTCTACGCCGCTGATCCGCATCTCGCGCAGATTTACGCAGGCCGGTGCGGAGATTCTGGGAAAGGCGGAGTTCTTCAATCCCCTGTCCAGCGTCAAAGATCGGGTGGGCGCCAATATGATCGCCGACGCCGAGCGCCGAGGCATCATCGACGCCGACTCCATGATCGTGGAGCCCACGAGCGGAAATACGGGGATCGCGCTGGCCTATGTATGCGCCTCGAAGGGCTACGAGCTGGTGCTGACCATGCCGGATCTGATGAGCTACGAGAGGCGCAACCTCTTGAAGGCCCTGGGAGCGGAGCTGGTGCTCACCCCGGGCTCAAGGGGAATGGAAGGGGCCGTGGAGCAGGCGCGGGCCATCGTAGAGGAGAACGAGAATGCGGTGATGCTCCAGCAATTCGAAAATCCGGCCAATCCCTGCGTCCACTCCCGGACGACGGCCATGGAGATCTGGGAGGATACGAAAGGAGAGGTGGACGCAATCGTCACCGGCGTGGGTACGGGAGGGACCATCACCGGGGTAGCGCAGGTGCTCAAGGAGAAGAACCCGGACTTCAAGGCCATTGCCATCGAGCCGGCGACGAGTCCGGTGTTGTCGGGAGGTTCTGTCGGACCCCATCGGATTCAGGGAATCGGCGCCGGCTTCGTCCCGGAGATCCTGAAGCGGGAGTTGCTCGACGAGATCATCGGGGTAGAGGATGAGGAAGCCTTCGAGATGGCCCGGCGCCTCGCCAGTGAAGAGGGGCTGTTGGTGGGGATAAGCTCGGGGGCCAATGTGGCCGGTGCCATCAAGGTGGGAAGACGCCCGGAGTTTGAGGGAAAGCGAATCGTCACCATGCTCTGTGACACGGGGGAACGATATCTGTCGACGCCTCTGTTTCGAGATCTATGAAGGGAGCCTGCGCAAAGGCCACTTCGTGGTCTCCGTGGCGAGGGCGAAAATTAGCGGTAGAGGACCAGGATGAATCGAAAGAAATGCTCCGACAAACGGGGGCCGACGCCCCCGTCGAACCAGCGATGTGGCATGATCGGGTTCGTACGCGATGCCCTGGAGGACATAAGGGCTGTGCAGCGGGCCGATCCGGCGGCGCGCACCTTTGCGGAGGTGGTGGCCACCTATCCGGGCCTCCACGCGCTGTGGCTGCACAGGATCGCCCACAGGCTGTGGAAGAACGGCCATCATCTGGCGGCGCGGATGCTCAGCCATTACAACCGCCACATCACGGGGGTGGAGATCCACCCCGGGGCGGTGATCGGGCGCCGGGTATTCATCGACCACGGTATGGGGGTGGTCATCGGTGAGACCGCCGTCGTGGGCGACGATTGTCTGATCTACAAGGGAGTCGTCCTCGGGGGAACGACGTCGCGGCCGACGAAGCGCCACCCCACGGTGGGAAAAGGGGTGACCATCGGGAGCAACGCCTGCATTCTGGGAGCGGTGAAGGTGGGTGACGGAGCGCGCATCGGCAGCGGATCGGTGGTGATCAAGGACGTCGACGATTGCGCCACCGTGGTGGGACTGCCGGGACGCACCGTCTCCAAGGAGGAGCGAAAGACCGTGGGCTATCCCGATCTGGAACACGACCGTCTGCCGGACCCGTTGCAGCGCATGGTGGGCGATCTGCTGGAGCATATCGACAGGCTGTCGAATCGGCTGCATGTTCTGGAGAGGCTTGTGGACGTCAGCCCCGAGGAGTTGGCGGAGAAGTTGGACCGCCACGAATTGCAGGACGAATTGGATCAGGAGTTTTTGAAGGCCTATCAGGATCCGATCGTCGAAGAAGAAGAGGATAAGGTGGGGAGTGGGTGAAGGCGGGTGGTGGGTGACAGCAGGTGGTGGGTGAAGGCAGGTGGTGGGTGAAGGCAGGTAGTGGGTGAAGGCAGGTAGTGGGTGAAGGCAGGTAGTGGGTGACGGCAGGTGATGGGTGGTGGGGGTTAACGATTGGCGTTCGCGAGGAGAGGGCTTATGAGCTGGAAGGCAGAGATGACGAGAAAGACACCGCTAGTTGTGATGTTCCTTTGTGTAGCAGTGGTCGTATCGGCGTCTGTGGCGTGGGCCGATGAGGCGGACGAGGAGCGCCCGGAGAGCGCCGATGGGATCATTGAGCGTGCATTGGAGCTCAATACTCTGGGGTTCGAGTCGGGACGGGCGCAGGTGGATCTGACGATCTTTGACCGTCAGGGGGAGCGTCAGGAGCGAAAGATGGACGTGCGCAGCCGGCGCGACGACGAGCGAAGCCGTACGGTGATGACGCTCACCGACCCGGCCGAGGTGCGTGGGCAGGCGTTCTTATTCGTGGAAAATCCCGACGCCGACGACGATATGTGGATGTATGTGCCGGCCTTCGATGTGACCCGGCGCGTGGAGGGAAGTCAGCGCCAGAGCTCATTTATGGGGACCCACTTTACGTTCGCCGATCTGGAGAGCCGCGATCTGCGCGAGGCCACCTACCGGCGTCGAAGCGACGAGAAGATTGGCGAGTTCGACGTCTACGTCATCGAGGCGCGGCCCGATAACCCGGAGGAGAGCGATTACGAGCGCGTCGTCGCCTATGTCCGAAAAGACGACTATATCCCGATCCGCATCCGCTACTACAAAACGGACGGGGCGTTGGACAAGACGCTATTTACGGAACGGCTGAACGAGACGGCAGACGGCGAAGTCTATATTGAGCGCTCCACGCTGCGCTCGGAGACCGGTGGCTATACGACTATCGAGATCAGGGAGTTGGATACGGATATCGATCTTCCGATGTCGCTGTTCGACCGTGACGAGTTTGCCCAGTGATGATCCGGTCACCCCAAAGAGTGGCCCGGATTGCTGCGGTCCTTGTCACCTGTGGCCTTGTCGCTACGGCGGCACCGGCCTGGGGGCAGGAGTCGATCTTCGATCCCGAAAACCCGGGGATGCAGGAGAGCCCGGGGGAAGATGAAGAGGAGGCCGGGCAGGACGAACAGGAAGACAGCGATGATGATGAGGAGCCTGCCGACTCGATGATCATCGTCGATCCGGAGCGACCGGCGCTCCCCCACGAAGAGGACGATGACGATGAGGGGGAAGATGAGGATGGCGAGAAAGGCGATCCGGTGGTGGTGGAGACGCCCCGCAGTCCGGGATTTCAGGACACGCAGTGGGGGCTCAACTACGAAGTGGGGACACTCTTGGACCCGCGCTTCGGGCCTGAGGGCCGCCATCAGGTGGAGTGGGTGGGAGCGCTGGAGATGTCGCTTCGCCACAACCTCTCCAACCGAAGTCGGGCTGTGGTCTCGGGGCGGTTTCAATATTGGGCGGGCAACGGTCGTGAAGACGCTCAGCAGTGGCAATCGCTATATGAGGCCAGGCTGCGGCGGGCCTATTTTCGCCACCGACGCGACGAATGGTCCTTTGCCTTCGGAAAGATGAGAAATAGCTGGGGGAGTACGGATATCGTAAGACCGGGAGACGTCATCGATCCCGTCGACCTGCGCGATCCGCTGGCGAGTGACGGGTTTGGCACCGGGCTGGGGCAGTTGAGCGCCACCGCCGCATATCGCAGCGAGGACTGGACGCTGAGAGCGGTGCTGGTACCCTTTTTTCGCGAAAACGAGATATCTCTGGTCGGCCGTGACACCTCGCTGGTCCATCAACAGAGCCCGGGAGCGGGCGGACAACTTCCGATGCTATTCTTTGCAGAGCAATTCTTCGGAAGCTACGTCGACCAGCAGCGCCAGTCGCTGCTCGTCCCGGCCCAGCGTCCACAGGGGGTGCCGAAAAACGCCAGCGCCGGTCTGCGGAGCACCTGGACGGTGTCGGGCACGGACCTCGGGCTGGGTGCCTTTTTCGGATGGGATCGCACGCCCTATACGGAGATGGACGACGATCTGCGGGGATTGTTGGAATTGATGATGGCCGACGGACAGGTGATGCAGGATTTCGACTTCGAGGCGTTCATCGCCCGGACGCCGGAGGCGGAGCAAAGGCTGGAGACGGTGAGTCAGCGCACGGCGATGGGGCAACCCGTGGTGGATGCACAATATCGACGGCGGGCGACGTTTCTGGCCGATATGGCGCGTTATCTGGGCCCCATCGGAGTACGCGCCGACGTCGCCTTTTCACCGCGGCAGGTCTTCTTTACGCAGAGCTTTCAAAGCGTTCGTCGACCGAGCCTTTTTGCAGCTCTGGGGGTTTCGCATGAACGGCTCCTCGATGGCGTCCGCCCCCTGGCTGTCACCCTGGAGGGGTTCTGGCTCCATCCCTTTGGGGCGGATTCCGCCATCAGCCGCGCAATGGTGTCCGATGAAGAGCGGGGAGATTCGGAAGATGAGATTTTGTTATTTGAGGACGGCTTTTACGGGGTCGCCGCAGCGTTGAACTGGGCAACCGGATGGCGTGGTTGGGAGGTGGTCGCAGGCGGGATGGCCTCCATCGAGCCCGGGGACTTCATCGGGCGTTTTGCCCTGGAGAAGTCCTGGCGCCCCGAGCTCCGGACCACGGTGGGGATGAACCTCTTCTTCGGTCCCGAGCCCCAGCACCGGCTGACGCCCGGGGGATATTGGGCCCACAACGATCGGGTGTACCTGGGCGTCAGCGGAAGGTTTTGAGCGAATAAAAGCAGTGCGTCCTGCGAAATTGAAGCAGTGAAAACAAGAGGAGATGTTGGAGATGGGAGAGAGAGGGGGATAAAAAATAAATTCATCTCCCCATCTCCAATATCCCCACCATCTCCTTTGCTTTTTTTGCTCTCCGGTTCTGTGTAGGACAGAACCGATCCTTTCCGGGGTTTTCAGTTGTCGGTGACGCCGAAGATCTCGGCGAATTCGTCGAGGACGGCGCCCTCGTTCTTGCTGATGGGGTTGGTCAACCCGAAGAAGCCACCGCTGGCCTCGGCGACGGCCTTGCTCCAGGACAATACGTTGGTGTGGATGTCGCCACCGGGATCGTCGTCGACGATATTTCGGATCACCTTGTTGACGCGGTCGAAGAAGATGCCCGTCGGCTCTTCGAGGAGCAGCAATTCCAAAAATTCGTAGGCCGGGGTGTCTTTTTCGACGCCGAATTTCTGGGCTTTGACCTTGACCTTGTCGAATTGGCGGCCCGTGACTTTTCCGTCGGCCCAGGCGACCTGGATCAGCGGCACCAGGGGAAGGACGCGGGCGGTCTCGGCGTCAAATCCCAGTTCCAGGGCCTCCTCTGCGACGTCTTCCGTGGTGTTGAGCGCGCGGGCAATATTCTTGCGCTCCTCCTGGCGAAGGGCCTTGAGTTGGCGCTCGCGCCGTATCTTGGCTTTCTTTTCGATATCTTCGCGCTGGAAGTACTCTTCCTCTTCTTCGCTCCGGTTCTTCTTGGCCATTGACGACTCCATGGGTGAGAACTTCGTTCGGGGACTTCGTAGCGCGGGCAATATAGGTACAGTCGGTGGGATGGGCAACCGTGCATGTGCGCGCGGAACGTCTGGACGCGAATTCTCGGAGGGCTGGACGCGGGTGCGCGGGGCGCTGGTCGGCTCCGTGGGCTCTATCGCGGCTCCGCGTGCCAGCGCTCCCTTTTCGCGCTCTGTGACTCCACGCTCCGCGTACAGCGTCTTCGCGCTCAGTGACACAGAGATTCACGTACAACGCCTCC
>SLPW01000348.1 GCA_007131755.1 Myxococcales bacterium
CGGACCGGATCCGAAGGCTCAGTGGTCTACGTGAGAAAAGACCCACTCCTCGATATCGGGATGGGCCTCCTCGGCAGCCTCTAGCAGCTTCGAGACGGAGTCCGGAACTTCGAGATTCCAATCAGCCAGGAATTGCTCACCCACTTCTGTGGGAGGCTCGGCTTCCGGAGCACCGCTACTGAAGGCGATTCCGAAGGGATCGAGCCCCACCACCGTCAGGGCGATAAACTCCGCGATATTGCCGGCCAGCATCGAGCAACTGCCCTCGGAGTCGATATGGACGACAGGGGCGAACTCGACGGGTTGGTCGTCGTAGGTCCACAGGCAGACCCGTCCGCCGGCTCCCTCTTGAGCAAAGCTCCACAACATGGTCTGAGCCTCGTCGTCGAGACCCCAGGGGCTCATCCAATCGTCTTGCCACTCCTCGTAGAACTCCAGATCCAGGTCCTGTTCGGCGATGACATCCCAGCCGGGACCGTCGACGTATTTACGGAGAATTTCGGGAAATTGCGGTTTCGTCATTGGAGTGCCTCTCGAAGAAGAGATTACCGTCCATCGCCTCAGTGACACTGCCAGAAGGCGGTGTCGCTGAAGACGTACATCACGCCACAATCACCGAGGTTCATCCAGATGAACCCCTCGTCGAATTGGAACAAAAACGGCGAGCCCGCCGACTGCTCATTTTGCAGCCACAGCGGGTGGCCGCCGCTGTAGGCGTGGGAGCTGTAGACGAGGTCGCGGATCTCGCGAAGCTGTGGGTCGTCGTCGTCGTAGTCCATCCAGAAGATGCCCTCCGGCACCTCCACGGTTTCCACCGAGAAAGCCAGCGGGTCATCGTCGCCGGCGGGAAGTTCATCTTCGGGGTACAGTCCCTTGTCGACGTCCTCCTGGCTCAGATGCACCACCTCGACCTGGCCGTTATAGGGCTCCCAGGCCTCGTTGTAGTCGGGGCTGTGGACGAAGAGGGCGACGGCTCGCACGTCGTCACCGACGCGGGCGCGAAGGGTGGGGATGGCCTCGACGTCGAGGGTGACCATATGATGCATGGGCTCATCTTCGTCGCCGCCGCGGTGCGGCCAATTGTCGGCGTCGATGCCCACGGGGCGGCCGCCGATGCGGTTGAGCTCGCCATCGGAAGGAGGCCCGTCGAGTCGCTCGAATATGCTCACCTTCGTGCGGGTCTGGTCCGGGCGCTGTGCGAAGAGCTTGTCGGCGAGGCGCTTGATCTTGGCCGCATGAGAGGTGTCGGCCGCCGACTCCACTCCGTGCTCTTCCAGGATCTGCTCGTAGCGCTGTTCGCCGAGCACCTTGCTGACGGCGTTGTGGAAGTCCGGCGACTCCGAGCGCGACAGCGCCGAGCCCAGCTCGCCAATGGCCTCTTCGTCGAGCTCGCGAAAGAAGCGCTCCATCCAATTCCATCCTCCACCGCCGGTGGGCAGCTCATCGGCACCGGCCAGGGCGTCGAAGGCCGTCGACAGCAGATTCTTGGTCTGGCGTGCGGCCACGCCCTCCAGGGCCCTACCCCACTGCGCGTCGCCACTGGTGAGCTGCTCACTCAAGAGCGACTCCACTCGCTCTTCGGGAAGGTGAGTGACAATCGTCTTCAGATCCGGCGTAAGGTATTGGCCGAAATAATAGGGATCGGTGTCCTTGTGCTTCCAGCCGCTAAAGCGCACCCATCGGTCGTATTTCGGATCAAAATCACTGTCCCTCTCCGCCAGATCGGCCAGGGTGTAGACGATGGCGCGAAGCAGCGCATCATGGACGATGGGATCCTCCGTGGCCTCCAGGCGCTCCACATATTTGTCCAAAAACTTCTCTCCCACGAAGCCCAGGCCATGGGTCGGTCGGTCCATGCCCGAAAAATTCGGCGATCGCTTTTCGGCGTAGGCGACCATCAAATCCAACGCCCCTTCGATGAGCTCCTCGTCGTCGGGCCATGCCTGCAACAGCAGGTACATCGCCGTAGAGGGGTACTCGTCGTCGAGCTTTGCGATGAGGTGCTCCTGAGCGGCCTTCCGGGGCAGCGCGCGCATTGCCTTCACCAGATGGCCGAGCCCGTCGCCGTATTTTTTCCGATGAGACGCTGAGAAAATCGAGCGGCCCTCGAAATACTCCGCAGCCTCCTCCGGCACCGGCTCCTCGGCCTCGTCGAGCCTCAGTACCGCGCAGGCCGCGCAGACCTCGGCGACCCATTGTCGCCCGTTCTCGATGAGGTGATCGGCCAACCAGAGGAGGTCTCCGGCGGCGACTTCGCGCTCCTCGAGAAAGAGTTGGTAGAGGCGATCCGCATCGCGATCGCCCGTATTGACCTTTGCCAACATCTTGGCGAGCTGGCCGCGATCTGCCAGATGCCAGGCCTCGATGCTGCGCGCAACATCGAGGCGCGAGTCTGTCTCCAGCGCCTCGGCCAGCACCGCCTCGCCCCACTCTTCACTGGTGCCGAAGAGCTCGATGAACTCGTCAAAATCCTCGAAACGTCCCGTATGGTCACGCAGGTGGACCTCTTCGAGCTTGCCGTCGCGCACCATATAGACTCTTTCGTGGATCCCGTATTTCTGGACCTGTTGATAGGCCAGCCCGCGCAATACGGCGTCCTCCACCTCGTCGCGCTCGATGGCGCCGAATCGCCTCCGAACCAGATCAATGCCCCGGCGCACGGGCTCGCTCAGCTCGTCGAGGCGCGACTCAAATGCCTGCCGATCCTCGGCGTAGGCGCGACATACGAGCTTGTCCAGAGCCATCGGCCACCACTCGACGAGTCGCAAGATACCGTAGTCGCCGGCATCAAAGGACTCGACTTTGGTCAAGAATTCGGCGACGTCCTCCGCGCTGGCCGAGGACATCCCGCTTTCGAGCTCGCTCCACAGAAGCGGATCGTTCCACGTCTCGTAGGCTCCGGTGCGCGTCAGATGCCACAACAGCGGCTGGCGCTCACCCCAGTCCACATACTCTCCAATGGCGTTCATCTTGGCATAGCCGTCGCGCGCTTTCTGCATCTTGCGCGCAATTTTGGCCAGGTCGTCAGAAGACAGAGCTTCAAAGGAATGGCTCGACTCGGACATAATGGTCTCCTATTTCGCAGGTATATAAGGCTGGCCGCGCTCCCAGTTCACAGACGGATATCGCGCATCAACTCCTGAATTTCGATGCGCAACACCGATTGCTTCTCAGAGTTTTCGACGATGCGCGCTGCCACGGTGCTGAGCAGCTCGTCCTGCTCCTCGAGGCGATCTACCAAACGGCCGCGCAACTGCTGGTGTTGGTCTCCATCGCCAAGGGCCTCGAGGTTAGCTCGCAGCTCACGGGTGCGGGTCTCAATATCGCCTCGAAGCCTGCGATCTTTATTGACCTTTCGCTTTAGATCGGTCAGTTCCTCAAGGGCTTCCGTGACGGTTTCGAGACTCTCCGCCACGTCCGGTCTCAGCTCCGAACCCTCCAGAGCTGATACCAAGACCCACTGCGCCTCCCGGGCGAATACCTCGATATTCGCCGGCACCTTCCGGATCTGAGCGATCTCCTCGACCCGGCTTTCACCGGCGGGCAGATCGATGGGCACCAGATAAAAATCCGACTCCCTTCGCACGTCCAGGTCCTCATCGACGATCAATTCGTGATTGTTCTGGCGCGGCACCTGTACGTAGAGGGTCTGGTCGTCGGAGAGGCTCGAGGTGACGTCGAAGCTCCAGATCTGGTGCTGCTCTCGCTCTACCCGAAGCTTGCCGTCTCGGATCTGGAGCAGCCTCACCTCGCCAGAGCGGCTGGAACGTTTGCGGTCGACGTGAACCCGGGACTCCAGGGCATAGGGCAAAACGGCTTGCTCTTCCGGCGCGATCTGCGGCGTAATGCCCTCTCCGACGAAGGCGCCGTCGCGATAGATGGCGATCGGCGAACGCTGGACGGGGGCGTTGGTCGTATTGTGCAAAACCAGGGAGCGATAGGGATGGTTTCGCGACGATCCGGAGTCGGGCTGGAAGACGAGCTTATCCCTGCCGTCGACCTCGGAGTTGACGAGAGTCACCAGGGTGCTGGAGCGATCGGGCAGGGTGACCCGGTCCGGGATATCGAAGCGAAATAGGGAGTCCAACTCCTGGACGCCAGCGCTGGAACCGGCGCTGGCGATGCGGTCATCAGCATCGAAACCGGCGGCGACTTCTTCCTCTTCCTCGGCCTCGAAATCTCCCACTCCAAAGGTAGCCCCACCGCCGCGACTACTTCTCCCTTGACCAACCCCCAGCGTTCCCATGGCAGCGTCGTCATCGGGCGACGGAGCAGCGCGCCCGGCGCGCGATCTCTGACGCTGTTCCTGCGGGCGAGCCCGCATCGGTGACGGCGGCTCGAGATCGACGGCCTGGGGGACGCCGTAGCCCGACATATCGGGGCGTTCGATGTGGATCGGGCTGTGCAGATCGAAGCGAAATGAAAGAGGCGTCCCCGACGCCAGGCTCAACTCGATGGTATTCCAGTCCTCTCCGGAGAGGTTGTCCACCAGGGCCCAGCCCTGCAAGACGAACTGATCGTCTCCCTCGATCAACACTCTGTAGGTGGGCTTCCAGAGGGGACTCTCGACGACCCAGGAGACCATCAGGTTTCGCCGACTCTGCTCATCGGGAAAGCGAAGAATCACCTCGGCAGACTGCCAGTCGTCGGCGCTCATGCTCTCGTCGAGGCTGTGGCGAATGCGCAGCGCGACGGCCTCGTTTTCGAACTCCACTTTGTCGATATCATTGAGGGCGATGAATTTGGCGCTCTCTCCATCGACGAGCAGGCTCAATCGCGACGGTGAACTCTCGACGGCCAACACGCGCCCCCGAGTGCGGCTTGCGTCGTGGTGGACGCGCACGTCGGCGCCGCGAAGAGAGCTCAACAGCGCTTCCAGGCTCCCGGCGTCGATCACGGCGCTCAGCGCGCTCTGATCCTCGTCGGACGTTCGCGCCGGAAGGGATACCGTCGCCGGCGCCCCGCCGTCGAGATCGATGACCACCAGGCTGCTCAAGACGTCGTTGATCTGATCGGGCCGCACCCGCAGCACGACCTCATCGCCCGAGACCTCTCCCGTGCGCTCCACATAGGCCACACCCGACTGGTAGAGAACCACCCGGTCCACGGCCAGATCGGCAGAGCCCGTCGGACCGGAATGACCGCAGGCCGTCACCGTCGAGGTGACGAAGAATAGCATCAAAGAAGCGAGCACACGGACGAATGGAGACGGCAAAGACATCGAACTACTCCTCGGAATGGACAGGCCGGCAATCTACGCCGTTTTCGAATACCGAGTAAAGCCACAACTCTGTGTGAGGTGTGATCGGTTTCCGTCGGTAGTCCTTCCCTGGCCCGAGCCCTGGCCCAAGCCCCGGCCCGTCCTTTGCTGTTGTCTTTTTCCGAATCTGAGCTCAGTCCACCCCTCGCTGCATATGGTATCCGCAGCTCGGTCGATCCTGGCAATCATGCTGGGTAGGCGGATAATCCGTCTCGTCGAGACCGGCCACGAAGGCGAGGTTCATAAAGTAGGTCTCGCCAGGCTCGAGGTAGCAGCGCTGATGGATCTGTGGATCGTTGGGATCGGTGGTCCAACGCGGCATCAGCCAACCCTCACTGGTATCGGCAATCCCGGCGCACTCCGGGCGATCGAAGGTGGTCACGTCGAAATCGCCGGGACATTTCGTCAGGGTGATAAAGCCCAATCCGCTGCCAATGGTGGGCTGGTTGGTGAAAGGCGCGATTCGCCAGCCGCCGCGTTGATCGAGATCGGGGGGAACGGTGAATTCCATGGCCGCATATCGTCCCTTCTCGAGATAAAAGGGAAAGTTGTTATTCGTCCCCGGGAATTCATCTCCCGGAAATACCTCGGTATAATCATTCGGGTCCGGGTTGTCGTTTCCGACGATGACATCTGTGGCCACGCTCCACTCCGGATGTTCACTGAGAGAGGGACGCTCGTCGCAATTGACCTCGCCATTGGGCTCTCCAGTATCGGGCTCGCCAACGTCGGGAGTACCCGTATCGGGATCGCCCGTATCCGGTTCACCTGTGTCGGGCTCACCGGCGTCTGGTTCACCTGTATCGAGATCGCCCGTATCGGCCCCGCCGGTGTCCGGTTCGCCAACGTCGTCTCGCCCGTTCTCTCCATCGACGTCCTCTTCGTCCCCGGCGTCGAGCTGCGGGTCTCCTGCGTCGGATCCCGAATATCCGGAGGGCTCCGAGGAACATCCGACGGCCATCATCACCACCATCATGATCGACAATAATGCCGGCCGGGGTGGTCTCGAACCTCCGAAATTTCTCACGATCTGCTCCCTGACTTATGAAACTTCAACTCATCACTGACTCCACACCATATCGAATTCGACGAGCGAATTCATGACTGCCATAACCCGGATTATTCATGAGCTTCGTCACGAGACACTGCTACGTGCAGGGAAGCGCTTTTTCTCGCACTGCCTACTGCCGATAGGGAGGACCCTATCGTCTCCGGGAAGTTCCGTGTCTCCGGGATAATCCGTGGTTCTACGGAGACGATGGTCTCCCGGCCATCGGCAGTCTCGCCATATACCCCGTACGGCCGATAGGAACACAATCCCTCGCCAGGCAACCAACGTCGAGCTGTTATTCCGCGTCATCAGCAGAGGCTCCGTGGGCTCTATCGCGGCTTCGCGTGCCAGCGCTCACTTTTCGTGCTCCGCGTACAGCGGCTTCGCGCTCAGTGACTCAGCGCTTCGCGTACAGCGCCTCCTTGCTCAGCGACGAAAGAAGCGTTGAGCAAGTAAGCGCAGCGCTATGACGATGTCCTGGAGAGTGGTTCAGGGAAGGAATGCCCGCTGAAAATGATTGCCGCAATTCGGTTGGCCTCCACAATCACTTTGCTCCGGTGGAAAGTCCTTCGGGTCGGCGCCGGGATGTGTATAGAGAATATTCAGATAATAGGTTTCCCCGGGCTCGATATAGCAACGACGCTCATCCGAATCGTTCGGATCGGTAGTCCAGCGCGTACGAATCGAACCTTCGCTCGTGGTTGCAACGCGCCCGCATATCGGGTCATCAAAACTCGACACATCGAAATCTCCGGGACAGCGAGTCAACGTCGAGAACATCCTGCCCGCCCCGGAAATCGAAGGTATGTGCGTGATGGGTGCGACGGTCCAACTTCCTCCTCGATCGATCAGATCCTCGGGGACCGTAAATTCCATGGCCACATATTGCCCCTTCTCGAGATAAAAGGGGAAGTTATTCGACGTTCCGGGAAATTCGTCTCCCCGAAATACCTCGGTATAATAATTCGGATCCGAGTCTTCGCCATGAATGACGTCGGTGGCCACGCTCCATTCCGAAAGGTCACTTAAGGGAGGGCGCTCGTCGCAATTGACCACGTCGTCGGGCTCGCCAGTATCCGGCGCGCCGGCATCGGGCTCACCAACGTCCGGCGCGCCCGTATCGGGCTCGCCGGTATCCGGGTCACCCGTATCGACATCTCCCTCGTCCGATTGGCCCACGTCGTCTTGCCCGTTCTCGCCATCGACGTCCTCTTCGTCACCGGCGTCGAGCTGCGGGTCTCCTGCGTCGGCTCCCGAATAACCGGAGGGCTCCGAGGAACATCCAACGGCCATCATCACCACCAGCAATATCGACAACAATGCCGGCCGGGGTGGTCTCGATGCTCCGAAATCTCTCACGATCTTCTCCCTGACGTACGAAACTTCCATTCATCACTGATTCCACACCGTATCGAATTCGGCGAGCGAATTCACGACCGCCATGATCAAGTGGACGATGCCCACAGGTTCGCTCAACGCTGCCTTTGGAAATATTCTTGCAGTTCGGCGGCGCGGAAGACGTGGAGGCACGAAGGCGCGGAGCGCTGTACACGGAGCGCTGTCTCGCGAAAAAAGAGCGCTGATACGCGGATGCGCGGCAGATCTCGCGAAACGTCGCGAAAGCGCGGCAAACAGCACCGACGGGTTGTGCCGGTTTCCACAGGGAGTGGCTACGTGCAGGGAAGCGCTTTTTCTCGCACTGCCTACTGCCGATAGGGAGGACCCTATCGTCTCCAGAACGGTCCGTATCTCCGGGACAATCCGTGGTCCTACGGAG
>SLPW01000448.1 GCA_007131755.1 Myxococcales bacterium
ACCCAATTCTGCGGGGTCTTCGACGACTTTCTCGCCATGGTCGATTTCGAATGGGGCGCCCCGATCGATCCCGGCGACGGAAACGGTGGGATCGAGCTGTGGCATCACCTGCGTTGCCACCACGACCTCATCGACGTCCGCCGTCGCCACACCGGTTGGCCTCGGAGGATCGAAGAGCACGCCAAAGCGCTGTGTTTCGTCCATCGAGGGAAGTTGGGCAAGCGCATAGGCTGCGTCGGCGGCGTGCAGGAAGCGATGGCGCCTCTGTTTGGCCATCAATTTATGGACCCAGGCCTGGGCTCCTGCAGGGACCTCGAATCGAGGCGTCAACTCCGGAATCGGATCGTTGATATGAGCATCCCCGATGGCCCACACCGTATCGCCGTTATAGGGCCAGTCGCCGCAGATCAGCTCGTAGGCCATACATCCCAGCCCGTACAGATCCGTCCACGGCCCGTACTCACGCCAGAATCCGCGAAGTTGCTCCGGCGCCATATACTGGGGAGTTCCCCACGCCGTCTCCACCTTGCCGGCGTCCTTGAAGCGGTCTGAGGCGTGTGCCAGTCCGAAGTCCGTCAGCTTCACAGACCAATTCGGCTCACAGCCCACCAGAATATTCTCCGGCTTCAGATCGCGGTGAATCACATCTCGTGCGTGAGCGTGGGCCAGCGCGTCGAGCACCACCAGGAGCATCTCTCGTACATCCGGCCACGTCAGCTCGTGGAAATAATCCTCCACCGACCCTCCCCGGGCGAACTCCATCACCAGATAGGGACTGTCGGCTGCCAGCTCCTTCGATTCTTTCGCCACCGCCTTCGGAACCTGTCCGAAGTCGAGGATGGTCACGATATTGGGATGATCGAGGGAAGCTACGGAGCGGACCTCCGTTTCGAATGCCTCGCGATACTCCGGATCGTCCATCACCTCCGGGTGCATCACCTTGACGGCGACGTCGATCCCCGCATCACCGTGCTTCCCCAGCCAGACCGCTCCCATTCCGCCTTCGCCAATGGGTTTGATCAATTCGAAGGCACCCAGATTCATCTGTGACCTCACTCAATGAGTTCGAAACACCGTCTTGATTGGCACACCGTCGAAACCGTACTCCTCGCGTAACTGGTTGACCAGATACTTTCGA
This sequence comes from Myxococcales bacterium, assembly GCA_007131755.1. GTDB lineage: Bacteria > Myxococcota_A > Bradymonadia > Bradymonadales > Bradymonadaceae > SLJM01. The sequence continues at coordinate 1,139 of SLPW01000448.1, forward strand.
TACGACGGAGCCACGGCGCCGGCGGCGTTGACGGAGAACATGAATGAGGGGGGCCTGGTGGCCACCTGGGTCATAAAATAAAATTTGGCCCGCTTGTTGCGATATACCGGCGGGGAGTGCCGCTGGACGGCACGCTGCAGAAAATCATTGAGTTCCGGCGTCGGCAGGCGGCGTCGATATTGCTCGAATACGGCATCGACGGCCCGAAATACCTCGCCAAGGCGCTTTCCCGTCAGGGCGGAGACGAAGAGGATCGGCGCTCCCTCGACGAATTTGAGTTCATGACGCAAAAATTTTGCGAACTCTCCGGCCGTCTCGTGGGTCTTGTCGATGAGATCCCATTTATTGACCAGCAGCACACAACCTCGGCCGCGATTTTTGACCACGTCGGCAATCTTTTTGTCCTGCTTGGAGATCTCCTTCGTCGGATCGAGCACTAAAAGCGCCACATCGGCGCGGTCGATGCTTCGAATGGCCTGAACCACAGAGATCTCCTCCAATTCTTCGGAGATACGACTCTTTCTGCGCAGCCCGGCCGTGTCCATCATCAAATATTCGCGCCCCTCCTCATCGACGACGCGGGTGTCAATGGCGTCTCGTGTGGTGCCGGCGATATCACTGGTCAACAACCGGTCTTCACCGAGAAAGGCGTTAACCAGGCTCGATTTTCCGACGTTGGGCTTTCCCACCACCGCAAGCTTTGCATAGGTGGTCTCCTCTTGCTCCTCGTCGGGGATGATGGGTTCCGTGACATCGTCCATCAGGTCCTCAACACCCACGCCGTGTTCGGCACTCACCGGATAGAGGTCGAGGCCCAACTCGTAGAATTCGAGCAAAAACTCGTGCTGTTCCGTCCACCGATCGACCTTATTGACCGCGCAATACACGGGCCTCTCGGTGCGACGAAGCATCTTGCCGATTTCTTCGTCTGCCGACGTCAGCCCCGTCCGGCCGTCGACGACGAAGACGATGGCGTCGGCCTCCTCAATCGCCAACTCCACCTGCTGGCGCATCCCGCTCAAGATTGGATCGTCTGCCCCGGGGATAAATCCCCCGGTATCGATCACCGTATAGCGGCGATCATACCAGCTCCCGTCGCCGTAATTCCGATCCCGCGTCACCCCTTCCTGATCGTGGACGATGGCCCCCGGAGCGTCGGTGAGACGATTGAAGAGGCGACTCTTTCCCACATTGGGACGACCCACAATTGCGATGATAAAACTCATATTCGTCTCTCTTTGGCTTACTCGTAGTCGAATCGGCGCAAAAAGCCGGGATCCTCACTCCAGAGGGGTTCCACACGCACGAAGGTCTCAAGGTAGACCTGTTTTCCGAAAAAGCCCTCCAATTCCTTGCGGGCCTCCACTCCGATCTCCTTGAGGCGACTCCCCTTCTTGCCGATGATAATCCCCTTCTGACCCTCCTTCTCCACGTGGATCACCACGGCGATCTCCAATAGATCTCGCCTCGGATCATCTCGAAAGGTCTCTACCTCCACGGCCACACTATAGGGAACTTCGCGGCGCGTCTTCTCCATGACCTTCTCGCGCACGAACTCGGCGGCGATAAAACGCTCCGCCTTGTCGGTGAGCATCTCTTCCGGGAACAACATCCCCTGCTCGGGCAGGTTGGTGAACAATACATCGACGAGCCGATCCAGGTTCTCTCCGGTCAACGCGCTCGTAGGGACTGCGTCGTGGTAGTCGTTGGTCTCCGTCATCGTCTCGATCAGCGGCAACAGGCGAAGCTTATCGTCGACGAGATCGATCTTATTGACCACCAGGACGGCCTCCAGTTCGCGATCGACGAGCTGGTCCATGACAAAGCGTTCCGGAGGGGGAAGTTCCAGACGACCGCTCTCTTTTTGCCATTCGACGATCTCGGCGGCGTCCACGATATGACATACCAGATCGACCTCTTCCAGGCTTCTCAAGGCCGTGTCCGTCATCGCCCGATTGAGCCGTCGCTTCGAGCGGTGTATGCCCGGCGTGTCCACAAAACAGAGCTGTCCCTTTTCAGGGAATGTCTGGACCCCTAAGATCCGATTACGCGTCGTCTGCGGTTTCGAGGTCGTAATCGCCACCTTGACTCCCAAAATGGCGTTCATCAGCGTCGACTTTCCTACATTGGGCTTGCCCACCAGGGCCACGAAGCCCGAGGAAAGCGGCGACGACGGAGTGGATTCGGACATGTCTCATCCTTTCTACGTACAATTTGCGAAGTGGTCGTCTGTGCTCGTATTGGTGTTCCTCACCTTCGGCGTACTGGGCTGCGAGGATCGAATCGAGGCCGAAACCAGGGCCTTCGAGGCCGCCGAGGTCGAATATCGTCAGGGAAACTATGCTGACGCCATGGAGGGGTATCAAGCATTTTTGGAGCGCTATCCTCAGAGCCCACTGGCCCCTTCGGCACAGATGCGCCTGCGCAGCATCCACCGCGAGGTATCCTCGGTGATGGAAAAAACCGGCTCTCCCCGCCCCTCCTATCACGGTTTGGACACCGAACAAAGCACACCACCACAGGCTCCCTTAGGCGATACGACCGGGAGTGGCCCATGATTTCCGCTCTCATATCCCGGATTATTCTCTCTTCACTCCATTGAAGTCAGCCCCTCGCTCATCGCGGGCTACCTGACTTTCCACCACCTACCACCAGCGTCTTTCCCCTATGTCCCAATTCGCCTCCATCTGGCGACTGCGCCGTCGAAGCGCCAAAAATCGCCTCGCGCGCCTGGCTCCAGGGAGCCGTAAGGCGGCGCTGGCCGTCGTCTCCGGCTTCGTCATCGCCCTCCTGGTGGCCGGCCACCTCGCCGCCGACCTCCTGATGGAGCCCCCCATCGATCTGGCCACCCCTCGCGGCCTGGCACCAGAGGACCTCCCTGCCGGTGCCGCGGCCCTTGAGGCCGCCTTCTGGTTATCCGTACTTCTGGCCTCGGTGCTCAATTTTCGGGTCCTGGAGCTCCTATTTCGCCGCCCGGATATCATGGCGATGCAGGTGCTGCCCATCGAGCCTTCAGCCCTCTTTCTGGATCGCCTCTTCGCCACCTGGACGGAGGCGGCTGTGGCCGCCCTTGCCACCTCCATCTTCTTCGTCCCCCTCTTCTGGCATGGAGGTGGGGCGGCCGCCGTCGCCAGTATGGCCATGCTCTTCGGGGCATTGATCTTCGGATCCACCATATCCCTGGTGGTGATGCTAATGGCCACCCAACGCCTGATTCCTCCGTCGGAGGACGAAGATGGGAATCGTCGCCCCGCCGTCACCGACGTCTACGGGGGAACGGGTCAGATCCTCCTCTACGCTCCCGCCCTCGCCCTCGGTTCGGTGGTGGTGCTCGCATTATTCTGGAAACTCCTCCTCGGCGAGCCCCTTCGGCTGGGCCATTTCAACGACCCCTTCTGGATCGGCTCCGCCATCGTCGTCGGTACCTCTCTTGCGTGCCTCGTCGTGGCTTATCGCGTCTTCGTCACCGATTACTTCGCCATGGCACCGCGTTTTCATGAGGCCGACGCCGCCGACTACAGCGCATTCATCGACTACCAGACTTCCTCTTTCGATCGGCCACAGCGCTGGGAGTTCGGCCTCTCGCAGGACACGGCAGTGATCTACCGGGTCCTCGTCCTCGACGACGACCGCCGCATGGCCAGCGCCCGTGTGGGCTATGCCGTGGTCCTCCTGCTGGCGATTGCCGGCCTGGGACTCATCGAAATCGACGCCCTGCCTCTCTGGGCGGCGGCGATGATCCCCGCCATCCTGACCGCACTCTTCGCAAACCCCTGGCGGCGAATCACGAAGAGGCTACGCTCCCTGGACGCCGAATTGGCTCTTCCCGTGGCCCCCGATGATCTGAGGGTCGCCACAGACCGCGCGGCGCTGCGCGAATTTCTCTACATCGGCGTTCCCTATGCCCTGGCGGCAGCGCTCATCCTGGGCCACTTCCGGGACCTGGCGATGGGCGGGGTCATGACGGCACTCCTCGCCATCTCCAGCGGCCTCTTTCTGACCTCCTGCCTATCGCTGGCACGTCGCTTCCGCGCAGGAGAAATCACCCTCGCCTGGCTCCCGGCTGCCCTCGTCGCCGCTCTCGGTGCTGTGGCCATCATCTCCATAACGGCGGCCGTCGCCTCCAGTGTCGTCGTCGCCGCTGTCCTCTATCTCTACCTCCACTTCACCAGAGGCCGCCATGACGAAAAATGACGCCATTCTCCAGGTGGAAAACCTCACCAAGCGCTACCGCCGCCTCGTCGCCGTCGACGACATAAGCTTCTCCATCGAACCCGGCGAATTCGTAGCCCTCATCGGCCCCAACGGCGCCGGAAAGTCCACCACCATGGGCTGCATCGCCGGGACCGTCGCCGCCGACGAGGGCGCTCTCCACATCGCCGGCGCCGACGTCACAAAGAACCCCGTCGGCGCCCGGCGAAACCTGGGCTTCGTCCCCCAACATCTCACACTCCTCGATTTCCTCACCGGCCTGGAATACCTGCAATTCGTCGCCGACCTTCGAGACGTCACCGCATCGGAGCGCGACGAGCAGATCGAGGAGCTTTTGGCCATCAGCGAATTGGAGGACGCACGCCATGTGATCTTGCGAGAGTACTCGGGCGGAATGCTCCGAAAGCTGGCGCTCTCGAGCGTTCTCGTCGGCCCACCGAAGTTGCTGGTCCTCGACGAGTCCTTCGTGGGCCTCGACCCGGAGTCCACCTATCGCATACGGAAGCGGCTGGAGTCCCACTGCGCCGCCGGCGGCGCCATCCTACTCTCGAGCCACATCCTGGACATGCTCGAACCACTGTGCCACCGATTTCTGATCCTGGTCGACGGCAAATTGGCCGCCGACGTGAGCGCCCCCGAATTGGAGAGGATGCGAAAAAGCGATGAGGTCGAAAACCTCACCGATCTCTATCTGGAGACGACGGGAAAAAAAGAAGCCATTGCCGGTTAGCACTCCTCCAAATCTCGATGTAAATCGGCAGCATTTCGGCCCCTACGCTCCTTGCCGACTCTATCCGAATCGATACCGGAGCCGGAGCCGTTCCCGGACGCCATGGCTAACCCTATCGAGTGGGCTTGGCCGCTTGTAAAAAAGACTTCCCCGCTACGGAATTGCGATCTCCACGAATTCCCCGTCGCGCTCCACCATGGCCAGATGCCCGCTGCCCTGGCGACGCACAAAATACAGGGAATCACCGCGCTCAATGCCCGCCCGGGCGCCGGCACCACCCGATTGTGGATCGAGTCGCAGTCCTCGACCCGTCTCCACGACGTCGGCGTCGAGCACCTCCTCGATTTCGCCGATCCACACCAATCGATCCCGGGCCGGCGTCCGCGCCGGAACGAGGTCGGTCAGGCGAACCTCGGCGCTATCTCCGTCGGCGGCGTTCGCAATCATCGCCGTCCCCTCTCCCCAGCCGGTGTGAGTGGCCACGATGTCCACCGTCGCCCCAGTCGGCACCTCGATCACCTCACGATCCCAGCCCCTGCTCCGTCCCTGGGCGACCCGAGATCCACCGACCCAGGCCTCGATCCAGGCGTCTTCTACGGCACTACCCCGCTCGTTATCTACCCGAATGGCGATCTCCACTGTCGCCCCTCCCACATGCTCCGATTCCTCTGCGGCGGCGTGCTCCGACGCGCCGGGGTCATCTTCGAGAACTCCTCCCGTCGACTCCTCAGCTTCTTCCGCCGGGCGGCCTCCCTGGTCTTCGCGCGACGCCTGTGCTGCCCGAGCCTCGCTGCGGGCTACAGCTTCGCGCAGCGACGGCCTGCGCCATGACTGATGTGCTCTTACGCCCGAACCGTCCTCCAGAGTGATATGCAGCGCCATCGACGACTGCGGAGAGTGCTCGATTCGGTGCGTCGTTCGTTGATGACCGCTGGCGTCGAGCGTCAGGTAGTACGTCCCGGCCGGGATCGCTCGAAATTGTGCCCGCCCGTCCTCTCCCGTCGTCTGGTGCATATGAACAAGTCCCACGCTATCACGGGAAATACGCACATAGGCCTCGTCAATCGGTTCGCCGTCGGCGTCGACGAGGACGAACTCCAACGGCGCCGCCTGCTCCATTCGCACTCGCTGCGCCTCGTCGGCGTCGACCACTCCCCCGGGTCCATGGACGAGCCCCCAGAAACCGTATTGTTCCTCTCCGTCGTCATCCTTCGAACGGACGAGCAATTCGTATAACTCCAGATTGCCACCATCCATGCGTGTATTTTCCACCGTCGGCAGCGCCAGAAATCCACTTCCGTCACTTTCGGTGGTCACGAAGGGCCACATGCCGGCCGATCCGATGAGCGCCTTGGATTCAACGGGCCGATCCTCTCCATCGACGACCTGAACCCAACGTGCCTCGCCATCCGGTTTTTCCACGGATATTGGCGAGAGAGCCTCTTTTATCTCTTCTTCTACCAGTGGATCCGGGGACCATGGCTGAAAGGAATGAAGCTCTACACCGGGCTCCACGGCCGGCTCCTCCGTAAAGCTGTCCGGATCGCAGACGGCCGTCGCCAAAACGACGATGGAAGCCACCCCGCCCAGGGTGGTCACCCACTTTGTCCAGCTTCGCTCCACGAAGTCCTTTCCTCTGCAAAACCCATCGAATCCGTTGCATTCTCTTTGACGAGCGGTGGTACCTACAAATTCTCCAACCGCATTGCAACGTAGCAAGAAACATCGTCACACCTCCAACTTCTTCCGCAGAGGGTGTAATCCACCTTGATCGGTTGTAGAACTGAATGTGGTCGCCCCCCTGGGCCAGGGAATTACAGGAATCTCCCCCGTCCCACATTGGAAAACATGCCACGAACTCTGCCAAAACTCTTCTTCGACCCCATCACGCTCAAACACGACAACGGTGCGGGTCACCCGGAGCGCCCGGGTCGGCTGCGAGCGATCCGCGAGCACCTCGAGGCTCGC
>SLPW01000322.1 GCA_007131755.1 Myxococcales bacterium
CACTTGCGCACTCCTCTCCGCAGTCCACGGTGCTCGACGAAAAGGCCTCGACCGACTCTCCGTGCTCGATGGTGCCTCCCCAGGGAAGCTCGCAACTCTCCGGTTCACAGACCCCATCGACCCACTCCCAGTCTCCGTTGTCACAGCTATAGGTCGCCGTGCCCGTTCGCCCCGACTCCTCGTTGTCCGCCGTGCTCGTCTCACCGTGTGCTGCGGCGGGCACCAGCCCCTCACAGCCATGCTCTCCCCACGCCAGGCTCTCCGCATCGCAGTCGTGACACACCTCGGTGCACGTCTCATTGCCGTACTGGCCGTCCAACTCCCCGTAGCTGCAGTGGCGGATCTCGCTTACGCATTCCACTCCGCAGTCCACGGTGCTCGCCAAAAAGGCCTCCACCGACTCTCCATGCTCGATGGTACCTCCCCAGGGAAGGTCGCAGCCCATCGCACAAACCCCTTCATCATCGCAAACCCCTCCCTCATTACAGGGGGTTCCCTCTGGCAATAACTCCGCGACGCACGCTGCGGCATCACTGTCGCAGATACCGACCTCGCAAGGCCCATCGAGATCACTGCAATCTCGGGGCTCGCCGCCGGTGCACGTTCCCTGGCCGTCACAGGTCATCCCCACTGTGCAATAATCGTCGCCGATGCAACTTGCTCCGGCGTCAACGGGCGTCCACCCCCCCATATCCATGTCCGGATCGCAGTGAAGACACTGGTTGTCCGGGTTCGTTTCTCGGGGATCGTAGCTCTGCCCATCGATGACACATCCCGAGGTACAAACCCCCAGGTCCGGATCACAGGTCTCTTCCCCCGGACAGCTCACCCCGACGCAACGCCTGCTCGTACATTCCCCTTCAACACAGACCTCGTTGGTTTCGCAATCCTGCTCGTCGCAATCCGACGCATAACAGATCCCGTTCGCACAGCTCTCCCGCGGCGGACAGGAAACGCCGACACAGGACCTTTCCCTGCACATATCGTCTACGCAGACCCAACCATCACAGCTCGTATGGCCGCAATCATCGGGATAGCAGTATCCATCGGCGCATGACTCCCCGGCATCACATTGCACGCCGGCGCAGGTTCTGGACACGCAGGCATCATCGAGACAGATCAGGCCTTCCGCACAACTGCGGTGCTCGCAACTCGTGGGGTAGCACTGACCAAAGTGACAAACCTCGCCATCGTCGCACCAGGTGTCCTCGCAGGGATCGACACAAAACCCGCCTTCACATATCCACCCTTCAGGACAGTCTTCGGTGCCCTCACAGGAAAGCGGTGGCTCCGGGTCGTCACCACATGCACCAACCAGAACGATGAAGGCGCTTGAGAAAAAAACGACCCACAATGCGAGGCTTGACGGGTAAGAAATTCGTTTCATCTATTTCTCTCAGGATATGTTCCGGCACGTCGCCGCAAAAATATTTTGATAGTCGTTGGGATGGAAAGCGAGAAACATCAATCCCTTCATCGGCAGAGTAAGGGGACCGAAAACCGAAACAAGGGTACCTCCGGATCGTCTACACCAATTACCGCCTTCGTCTCAATGTGCTCGTTGTGAAATGCTCGGTGACGAATTCCTCATCGAGATTAGTGGAAGTCGTCGCGGAGCTGAGGCGCATCGCCGAAGGTTCTTTCGAAGCCCGTCAAGCGACCGAAATGCCTAATAGTGGCCTGATCGCTCCGTTGCAGCGCTGCGTACGCAGGTGGCATAATCTCGTCACTGACCCTTTCCGAAGAACTGGGACGACGATCGATGACATGGGCAAAGATGACACGTGCAATCTGGCGGCGAGGCACTGGGAAGACACTGGCGTTTTCCTGCGCTCTCTTCGTATTTGCGGCCTGCTCTTCCGGCGACGAGGCCCACGACTTCGGACCGGACCTGACGACGCCTCTTCCCGAGCCGAGTTGTGACCCTGCGTCGGATGGTGGCTCCGACGAGATTGCCGAGCCGCAATTATTGACCGTTCTGTCAGACCGCTGGCATGAAGGCTGGCTCAGCTCCCCGGCGGTGGCGGACATCAATGATGACGGGCAAAAGGAGATCATCATGGGCCGCGCAAGCCGGGTCTACGGTTGGCATGCCGACGGGGAAGTGGCCTTTATGCACGAAGTCGAGGGAGGTCGGATCTGGAGCTCCCCGGTGGTCGCCGATCTGGACCCCTCGCGCCCGGGGCTGGAGGTGGCCGTCGCCGCCCGCGATCGGATCTACGTCTGGGATGCCTCCGGGGAATTGTTGCCGGGCTTTCCCGTCACCTGGCGAGACGAGCTGCGCGCCCTGGCCGCCGGAGATATCACCGGAGACGGGCGCCTCGAATTGGTGGCCGTCACCACCAACGCCCTCGATGAGGAGGGGCAGCGTGATATCGTCATTGCCTTTCGCGTCGAAGACGCCGGCGTGGTCGATGGATTTCCTCCCAATACGACAGGCGCCTCCGGCTGCGACGACAGATGTTATGTCTGGGGCGGCTTCGACCAGACCCTGGCGCTGGGCGATGTCACCGGCGACGGACGCATGGAGATCTTCGCTCCTCAGGACAACGCCTATATGAGCCTCCATGACGGGACGGGACGTGCCTTCGACGCGGCCGACGAGTTCGAGGACCGGAAAAAATTCATGGGGATTCGCTTCCTTCACGATTACGACCAGGCCCGCCAGGGGTGGCCGTCGGAGCCGGAGACGATGAACCAGGCCCACTTCACCAACTCGGCTCCGGCCATCGTCGACGTCACCGGCGACGGCAACAACGAGCTGGTAGTGCTCGGCTCCGTCCAAAACGCCTCCCAGACCGACCGTTACCGAGGCGTCGCTCTCTGGGTGCTTCGACCCGACGGCTCCCGGCCACAGAACTGGCATAGGCCCTTTCACGTGCCAGAATATCTCTCCGGACTCTGGGATCTCTCCGGCGCCAATATCGTGGCCGCCACCAACTCCGTTGCCGTCGCCGATCTCGACCCGGATCGCCCCGGCCCGCAGTTCGTCTTCGCCGGATTCGACGGGCGAATCCACGCCGTCGACGCCGAGGCCGAGAAGATGTGGCGCCATACCTACACGCAATCGCCGGACGTCCTGACCGGCGGCGTCGTGATAGCCGACCTCTCCGGCAACGGCGTCCCGGAAGTGGTCTTCGCCACCTATTCCTCCACCGACGAGCACGCAGGACATCTCTTCATCCTCGACGCCGGCGGCAATCGCCACCACGCCATCGACCTCCCCGACCGAGGAGCCATGCCCGTACCCACCATCGCCGACGTCACCGGCGACGGCACCCTCGAGATCGTGGTCAGCCTCAAAGACGCCCGAGATGGCACCGATCAGGTCCTGATCTACACCGTCCCCGGCTCCTCGACGAACTGCCTTCTCTGGCCGACGGGACGAGGAAATTTCCTGCGCAACGGCTTCGTAGCATCCTCTCCAGATACGTTTTAGGTCTTCTACGCCGCTACACCGCGAGTAGTCCCGATAATCTCGGGAGTTCTTTACGTCTCCAGTTTTCCTCGCCCCCAGCAGGTGCCACGTACTCGCGGCTTCCGGGACGATCCATCACAACTCCATGCGCCCCAGCCACTCCTGCTCCAGGGTGCCGAAATACAGGACGCTATCGCGCTCTTTGGCACTCGTCACCCCGCCGAAGACCTCGCCGCCGGGATCGTGGAAGCTACGTAGGACTTCGCCATCTTCGTCCAATTCGACGACGAGACCGTACGGTTCGGGACGGGGCTGCAGAAATGCGGGGAGGCGATAGACGACGCGTTTTGCAAACGCAGAGCGATGGACCCTGTCCAGCGCCGGATTGCGTAAGGTGAAGCGAGTATGTTCACTGTTGCGGACACCCCTCGAATCCAGCGCTAAACAGACCGGGGTCCACTGCAATCGATCGAACCGTATCGGTATGCCCATCAAAGCTCCATACCTCATGTCCATCAGGATCCAATTTGCGAACCGTTGTGTCCTCAGATCCCGTATATACATATCCCTCGTCATCAACTGAAAGGGCGCGTACATCATCGGTATGGTTCACAAATTGCCAGACCACCTCCCCCTGGGGATCGAATTTGCTTACACTCTCGCCGTGGGCCACGTAGAGATTATCCTCCCGATCGACGGCGAGATCGTTGATCCAGTCGGGAATCCAGTGTTCCCAAACCTGCTCTCCATCGGGGTCCACGCGCCGGAGCCAGCCTTCGGAATCGCCGGTGTAGATATATCCCTCGGAATCGATCGCCAGTCCATGGACGGACCACTCGGACTCATCAAACTCCCACAGCACGTCTCCGCTGGGATCGAGTTTGTGGACCGGTCCGGCATTCGACGCCGTATAGAGATTGCCGTCGCCGTCGACGAGCAGTCTCACGATCCAGTACGAAAAGGGCTCGTTCGTCCAAACCACCGATCCCTGGGCGTCGAATTTTTGCAACGCCCCGCCGCTTTCTGAAGGGGCGTAGATATACCCCTCCGTATCGACAGCAATGGCATGAGCTATGTAGGTGGTAGGTTGCGCCCAGACTTCACCACCCGAGGCATCGAGTTTGCGAATTGAGAAGTCATCCACCGCCACATAGGAATACCCCTGGGAATCGACGGTGAGTTGGATGGGAGTTTCGGAAAATTCGTCGTATTGCCAGACCTCTTTGCCGTCGTAGTCGATCTTTCGAACCGTATCGTCCTCCGAGGCCGTATAGATATTGAACGCACAGACACACTGATAATTCTGACAATGAGAGGCCGTTGATTCGGTGCAGTCGTCGTCAGTAGTACATTCGGGCTCGACACACTCCTGGGCGTCTTCGTCACACAGGGGCTTTACGCCGTCACAAAAATCACAAAACACATCTTCGCCACAGTTGTTGGCGACCCTTCCGCAATCAACACCAGCACTGGTACAGGTCTCCTCATCACTCTCCGGCTGACAGCCGATATCTGCGACATCCGCATCTTCGTCTGAAGCATCCACATCTTCGCCTGAAGCATCCACATCGCCCCCGCCGAGATCCGTATCTTCCACAGATACATCGGCCGACCCCGTATCCTCGCCAACCCCGACATCTCCATCATCGACGGTCCATATCCCGTTGCTGCACAACAGGCCAGATTCTTGCGCTCCTTCGGCATCGCAATCATCGCCGGCAACCGGGTTCGAACATCCCCCGACAAACAGGAGGAACAAAGTGGTAACGAGGGCGTACAAAAAGGGTTTTCGTAGAGAACGCAACATAGAAATTCTCGCTGTCAAAATCTCGAAAATGAGTTGAGCTGGTGGCTGACGAGCACAACCGAAACCATATACTACACATTCAACCGGTGAAGAAATGAAGTCTCGTATGATCTAATGGTGCCACGCGATCGTCAGATGCTCCCACAACCAGGTCACCGAATATGTTACCGCGTCTCACCAGTCGCTTCCTCCCCCGGTCCGCTTCCTCCCCCGTACGGTCGAAAGGAACACAATCCCTCGCCAGGCAACCAACGTCGAGCTGTTATTCCGCGTACTCAGCAGAGGCTCCGTGGGCTCTATCGCGGCTTCGCGTGCCAGCGCTCACTTTTCGCGCTCCCCTACTCAGCGCTCCACGTACAGCGCCTTCGCGCTCAGTGACTCAGCGCCTGCCTCGCTGAGATTGGCAGAAAGTTCAGGATACATCGTCACAACTCCATGCGCCCCAGCCACTCCTGCTCCAGAGTGCCGAAATACAGGGCACCATCGCGCTCTTTGGCACTCGTCACCCCGCTGAAGACCTCGCCGCCGGGATCGTGGAAGCTACGCAGGATTTCGCCATCTTCGTCCAATTCGACGACGAGACCGTACGGTTCGGGACGGGGCTGCAGAAACGAGGGGAGGCGATAGACGACGCGTTTTGCAAACGGAGAGCGATGAACCCTGTCCAGCGCCGGATTGCGCAAGGTGAAGATGGCGAGCCAGAACGTTCCATTCGAGGAGCGATTGAGGTTGTCCGGAAAGCCCACAAGATTGTCGGCCATCACGTCCACCGTGCCCGCTTTCTCCCCTTCCAGCCAGTAACGACGGACCCGGTAACGGGCAGTCTCGGCGACAGCGACGAACGTCTCGTCTTCGCTTATGGCGACGCCATTTGCGAAATAGAAACCGTCGGCCACAACCTCAACGTCATCCCTATCCGGGTCATAGCGCAGCAAACGGCCGTGGGGGCGAGCCTCGAGGATGTCGGCTTCATACTCTGCGAAGCCGAAGCGCCGGCTCGCTTCGGAGAAGTAAATGGTGCCGTCGGCGGCGATGTCGAGATCGTTGGCAAACTCCAGGGGGCTACCGTCCACCTCCGTGACCAGCGGCTCGATATTGCCGTCGGGATCAATGCGCAACAGCCCCTCGCCAGCGACGCAGGTGACGAGATACCCGCCGTCGTCGAATATCATCCCCAGCGGTCGACCCCCGGTCCTGGCGAAGGTCTCCACCTCTTCGGTGTCGGGATCAATTCGAACGATGCGTCCATCGGCAGTGCCGCCGTAGATCCGGCCACGACTATCCACCTCCGTATCCTCGGGACCGACGAGTTTGCCTTCGGCGACGCGCTCTCCGCGACGCAGGTCCTGGTTCGGCTCCAGGGCCCCCTCCATTTCGGGCGACTCCTCGGGCTCAAAGGGCAAGGGATCGATATCGACGGGCCAGGCCACTAAATAACCGAGCAGCACGGCCAGACAGATTGTAATGACGGCGACAGCCCTTCGTATCGTCATAGATCGACTCTCCACATTGCTCTCTGAAAACCCCAAAACCTTGTGCTTACGCCGGCCCGTCTGCTCTCACCATCCGTCAACGCCACCGTCCGCAACGCCCGAACATTCCCGGGAGTCCGGGTCGTCAATCCCTGACGATATGCATCGTCGAGCACGGTCGACACAGCCCAGGCCTTTCGCCGCAAGCGAAAATCGGATCTCAGAATTGGTGCGCCCGTTAATAAATAAAGTCTCGTATAATATAGTGATGTCACGCAATTGTCAGATGCTCCCAAACTCAAGTGGCGAATATGTTACCGCGTCCCACCAGTCGAACAAGCTGGGTTTACTGCATTGGTGCTGTGTTCCTCGTGCTCGTGCTGTTGAGCGTCGGGGGCGTATCCTGTTCTTCCACGTCCGGGGAGCCGCGTAACGACGAGCGCAGCCCGTCGGTTTCGTCAGCCTCCGCAGAACTACGAAATGACGAAGATAGGCACTCGGACGCCGAGCGGTGTCTCGACATCGAAGTGCCACAATCCGCAGCGTCTCGCGAGGTGATACGGGTGGCGAGTATCGACAGGACCATACCACAGCGCGCGTTTCAGCAGCACGCCCAGCGATTTCGATGTTGCTACGAGGGCCTATTGGACCGAGCCCCTTCCGAACCACTTCCGTCCGGTCCTATCGTGCTGACGATGACGATCACTGAAGGACTCGTAGAGCAGTCCAATATTATGAGGGAGACCCGACCGGAATCCCTGGAATATGACGACGAATTCGCCCGATGCATAATCGCCGTCGCCGATGCGATGACGTTCCCGGAGTGGATCTCACAGGCCCCCGGCGCGGAGTCCATCCGGATCAACTATCCACTTACCTTCAACTCGCCATGATGAGTCGAGCTGTGAACAGCCTTCGATGACGTCGGTCGGCCTGCGGAGAATCCCCACCGAGACCTGGGCCAGTCGAATGACCTCGAGCTCCGGATTACCCCGTCATATCTGCATTTCGCGCTTACCTCGGTCCGCTCTTCTCGCTCTAAAACATCACTCCCTCTCCATATATGGTGTTGGTGATCGGGGCGGCTCTTATTGCTCTTATTTATCCGTCTATTTTTCGGCGCCTGCTCGACGGAGGCACGGGCGAATCGGTTACACGCGAGATCGCAGCGGGTCTTGCGGGCGAACTGATGTTCCTCAGGACTCTGGTGGAGGTCGACCCGGCCGCCTGGAAGACCTGGCGATGACGCTCGCCGGCGAAACGCTGTGGCGTTTGCGTGACCCCGCGCCTGTGCTGGTCGCTCCGGAGCATGCCGGGCTCGAGACCGCCTGCGTCGACGG
>SLPW01000404.1 GCA_007131755.1 Myxococcales bacterium
GCAACCATTTCCCTCCGGAGGGAGGAGGAAAACCCGGAAAAAACAACAACAAAGGACGGGCCTGGGCGAGGGCCGGGGCCCGGGCCTGGGAACAACAACCGACGGAAACCGATCACACCCTTTGACCCCCCTCTTCTTGACACCCGCCTCGCCACTCTGGTACCAGAATCAGTGTTTATCCATCGTTGTTCGGCCCTTCATTTCTTTTGCCGCAAGCCCATTTCGCCATGAAAGACGACACTTCCACCCACGCCCTCGAACGGTCGCCAATGGGACTGCCCGTTACGGCTGCGGCGGTGATGCTCATCTCCCTTTTGTCGGCGACGGCTCTCTTGATCGGCTGCGGTCCCGTGGAGTCTACCGTCGGCATCAGCGACGCCGAAGCTGCGTTGACACAGGCCACGACGCTCAACGCAGAACAGCATTCTCCCTACGAATACACCCGGGCCCAACACTTTTTGTATAAAGCGAAGCAAGAATGGGGCTACTCCAACTTCGAGACCGCTCGCGACTATGCACTGGAGGCTCGGCGATCTGCCGACGCGGCTCTCGAAAATACACGCGAGGCCCCCTGGCAGGGACATCCCATTTACGGTTTTGACGGACGTTCAGACGAGATTGACCAGCTCGAAGATCGGCTCGAAGACGCCTCCTTCGACGAGATGGAAGAGGTCGACGAGCTACACTGAGCACACCGCGCCTCTTCGCCACCAGCGGCCGATGACAGGGCCCTCTGAACGTTGGCGACGGCCCGATTGACGGCGCGACTTTCGCATTCGAGGTTCTTTCGATGTTTTTGCGCATTCCCGGCTCATTTTCTGCGATCACCACCGTCTCATTGGGGCTGGCCGTGCTGGTGCTCTCCGGTTGCACAACCGGCAGCACCCTTGCAGCCCACGCCGACGGCGTCGAAGAGCTCAACGCCCAGGTCGAGGACCGCGCCTACCGTTGTGCCCCCCGAGAGTTGGCCGCCGCCCAGGCACACCTCGAATTTGCACGTCTCGAATTGCGTAAGGGCGACTCCCGCAGAGCCCGCCAACACCTCGAACAAGCCGAGATGAACACCCGCATCGCCCATCGACTCTCCGACTACGAGGAGTGCGAACTCAGAGACCGCGCTCTCGACGTGGGCGTGGCCGAAGTCGAGGTCACCGACGTCGATCCCGTCGACTTTATGTGGGACTCCGACGGCGATGGCATTCCCGACCACCTCAGCGACTGCCCTCACGAGCCGATCGTCTTTATCGGCGATCCCGAACAGGAGGCCACGGGATGCCCCAACTACGACGTCTCCGGTGACGGCATCCCCAACACCGAGGACCACTGCCCGGGCATTAACGCCGAGGTCTGGGGATTCCCCGGCGAAAACGGCTGTCCCATGCTCGATCACGACGGCGACGGCGTCCTCAACATCAACGATCAATGCCCCTTCGAGCCCGTGGAATTCATCGGCTTTCAGGACGAGACGGGATGTCCCAACTTCGATGTCGACGGCGACGGCGTCCCCAACGTCCTCGACCACTGTCCCTTCGAGGCCGGACCGGCCGACAATGACGGTTGCCCCGTCGAAGAGGATCGACTCGCCGAGATCGTCGACGACCGAATCGAACTCAACCAACGCGTCTATTTCGCCACCGCCGAGTCCGAGATCCTCCCCCAGAGCTTCCCCCTGCTCAACGAGGTGGCTCAAATTCTGACGGAAAACCCCAATATTCACATCCGCGTCGAGGGGCACACCGACAACCGCGGAAGCTGGGATTATAACAAGCGCCTTAGCGCGGACCGCGCCGCCAGCGTGCGCGAATACCTCATCGATCGCGGAATTGGCTCCGACCGCATGGAATCCGAGGGCTACTCCTTCGACCGGCCCATCGACGACAACACTACCGAAGAGGGTCGCGCCGCCAACCGCCGAGTCGAAATCCACATCACCCGTCAATGACGCCTTGGTTTCGGCCGTCTCTGGGGCCCTCGATACACCGGTTTTTTCTTATGACACATCTTCGTCGACATCTCGCAATTCTCCTATGTTTCGGCTTTGCCTTCGGCATCTTCGCCCTTTCCGCCGAAGATGCCCGGGCTTCTTCCCCTGAAGATCAAATCGCCGAGGTCGTCGAAGCCGCCGAGCTCGAATACGATATGCTCGAATTCGACGCCGCCATCGGCCTTATCGAGGCCGGATTGACGGTGGCCCGCGAGAATAATGTCCGCAGTCCCGAAGTGGCCGATCTCCACTTTCTCATCGGCCTTATTCGCCACGCCGATGGCGAGGACGACGCCGCCATCGACGCCTTCGTCGACGCTTTAGAGACTCATCAGGATGCCGAGCTCAACGAATTCTACGTCACCCCCTCCGTCGAACAATTGATGCAGACCGCTCGCCAGAGGGCTCAACCACCTACGGACGATCCCTCCCCCGACGTGGACGACGCTTCCCCCGATATCGACGATCCCCCACCGGCAGAAGACGTCGATCCTCTGACCCACGATCCGCTTCGCCGCGCAGACGCCGGCGAACCCCTGACCATTGAAGCTCAGATCCCGG
Organism: Myxococcales bacterium; assembly: GCA_007131755.1. Lineage (GTDB taxonomy): Bacteria > Myxococcota_A > Bradymonadia > Bradymonadales > Bradymonadaceae > SLJM01. The sequence continues at coordinate 2,546 of SLPW01000404.1, forward strand.
CGGACCTCCCCGTATTTCGGGTCCACCTGCATCACCGGCGCTATGGCGAGTCGGAATTTGAGCAAGTCGAGATGGATCCCACCGACGCCACCGGCTTCGCCGTCACCCTCGATGGCACGAAGATCCGCACCAGCCAATTCGAATACTTCATCACCGCCGTCAATCGCGCCGGTGAACTCGTCGCCGAGTCCGGCCGCGCCACCAACCCCCATCGCGCATCCGTCATCGGCGACGTCCATGCCACCCCCGGCGATCCCGTCGACCACGACACGATCGACCCCGACGAGCCCACCAGGGAGCGCGACAGCGGATTCTACGGCACGGTGCTCTTCGGCACCGACGTGGGCTTTCTTCCCGGCGGGACCCCGACCGCCAATTTCGAACGCGACGTCAGCCCCGGATTGGCTCCGGCCTTCGCTCATACCAAAATTGACCTCGGCTGGCGCCTGAACGAATCCAGCCACGTGGGGATGTATTTTCGCTTCCAGCCCTTCCCCCAGACCGACTTCGACACCCTGCCGGAGGGCGCCATCGACGAGGACGCCGCCTTTTTTCGACATGAGAATGAATGCTTCGGCCTCGGACTGCCCGGCGACTGCCTGCTCGGCCTTCAATACCAACACGTCATCTCCTCCGGCGTCCCCCAATTTTACTCCTCCGTGGGCGCCGGCATCGGACGTGTACGCAATTGGATCAAACTCAAGGAGCGCCACGACGAAGACGACTCCGTCTCTCCCTGTCTGGGCCGCGATATTCACGAAGACCCCAATATCGGACCCTATTGCGAGTTGCGCGACAGCGTGCGCACCGGCTGGGCACACTTCGGCGTCGGCGGCGGAATGTTCATTCCCATCATCGACAACCTCGACCTCGTCGCCGACTCCTATTTGATGATCCTCATCCCCGACACGTCGCTGAACCTGGACATCAACCTCGGCGCCCGCGTCACCTTCTGATAAATTTTTTTGCCACCTCTCCACGACCTGTTACCCTATTTCCGTATCGACGGAGCCAAGGACGGTGACGTAGACGTGGAGTAGTGTCGTGAAGATTTCGAGGTGTTGCCCTTTCGTTCCCGCCATCACGGCGGGCCTTTTGTGTCTGTTGATGGCGGCCCCCGTGGCCGCTCACCCCGGCTCGCTGTGGGGCATCGACCTCACCAGCGTCCTCACCATGCGCGACCAGGCACGCGTCGTCGCTCACCACCATCACAAAGAGCACTCAGACCAGCTCGATGACCAGGTCGCCGATCTCAATCAGATCCGCACCGTCGTCATCGATCCCGGCCATGGCGGCACCAATATCGGCGCCGTCGGCATCGCCGGGATCCCCGAAAAACGGCTGACACTGGAGCTGGCGTACCAACTTCGTGAGGAACTCCAGCAAAAATATCCCCGCCTGCGCGTCGTCTTGACCCGCTATTGGGATACCACCGTCGAACTCGAAGATCGGGCCGAAATCGCCAACCTCGCCAACGCCGATCTCTTTTTATCCCTTCACTACAACGCCGCTTCCCACCAGCGCGCCGTGGGCTTCGAGACCTTCTTCCTCAACGCCAATCAGGCTCTGTCTTCTTTCGAAGAGGAAGAAGAATTCGCCGGCGAAATCGAGGGTGTAGCTCACAGTAGTCACACCCTGGAGCTCATCCAATTCGATCTGCTTCGTGCCCACCGCCACGAATTGAGCGCCGAACTCGCCGAACTCATCCAGCACCGATTCGTCCGTCGCATCGACTCCGTCGATCGCGGCGTCAAACAGGGCAATTTCTCCGTCCTACGTAACGCCGAGATGCCCGCCGTCGTCGTCGAAGCCGGCTTTATGACCCACCCCGAGGAGGGATTGGAGATCTTGACCCGCGAACATCGGTCCCGTATCACCACCTCACTCATCGAGGCCATTGAGGACTTCGACGTCGTGCTCGACGAACAACTTCACGATCCCGAACCTGCCGACGAAGAAGAAGCTCCGGTGGCCGACGGCATCAGCCTGCGCTGACGCCTCGATTCACTTTCCCCCCTCGCCACCCCGGGAGTTCTCATGACCACCCGCGACGACGGCCGGCAGGCCGACGAACTTCGCTCCGTCTCCATCGAGACCGGCTTTACACAGGTCCCCGACGCCTCCGTGCTCATCCGCATGGGCAATACCACCGTGATGTGCACCGCCAGCGTCTCCGACCGCGTTCCCCGCTGGATGCACTCTCCCGACAACACCTCCGGCTGGCTCACCGCCACCTACTCCATGCTCCCCGGCTCCACGTCGCCCCGGTTTCGCCGCGAGGCCTCGCGGGGCAAATTGAAGGGCCGCACCCACGAGATCCAGCGCCTCATCGGCCGCTCCCTTCGCGCCGTCGCCGATCTCGACAAGCTCGGCCCCCGCACCATCCACCTCGACTGCGACGTCCTGCAGGCCGACGGCGGCACCCGCACCGCCGCCATCACCGGCGCCTTCGTCGCCCTCGCCAACGCCTGCGCCACACTCCACGAACGTCAACTCCTCGACGAACTCCCCCTTCGCCACACCCTGGCCGCCGTCTCCTGCGGCATCGTCGACGACCGCGCCCTCCTCGACCTCCCCTACACGGAGGACCGCGACGCCGACGTCGACATGAACGTCGTCATGACCGGCGACCGCCGCTTCATCGAACTTCAGGGCACCGGCGAGGAGGCCACCTTCTCCGAAGAGCAACTCACCGAATTGCTGGCCCTCGCCAAAAAGGGCATCGCCGAGCTCACCCGGATCCAACTCGACGCCCTGGACGACCACGAGTTCCTCGCCCCCCTTCGCAAATAGCAACCCGTTGCCCCCTGGGCCCGCGGCAGCCTGGCCGCCTTTCGGGCTGCCAGCCCGAATCCTCCGACCTCCGACCCCTGACTTCTGCTCTCCGTCGTCCGCCTTCCGACTTCCGTCACTTCTCTTCCCCCCATCCGTGCTTAATGCTACACCATCCGCGACTGGCTGGTACTTCTCATACGGGGTTAGATCACGATGCAAGAGCGCAATCTCGCACTGGAACTCGTTCGCGTCACCGAGGCCGCCTCCATCGCCTGTGCCCGCTCCATGGGCCAGGGCAAACCGGACTATAGCGACCAACTGGCCGTCAACGCCATGCGCGCCGCCTTCGACAACCTCCACATCGACGGCACCGTCGTCATCGGCGAGGGCGAACGCGACGAAGCGCCGATGTTGTTTATCGGTGAGAAGGTGGGCCGGCGCCGCGATGGAGATCCCAAGATGGACATTGCCCTCGATCCCCTGGAGGGCACCAACCTATGCGCCTACGGTCGCCACGGCGCTCTCTCCGTCATCGCCATGGCCCCGGAGGGCTGTTTTCTCAACGCCCCCGACATCTACATGAATAAGGTCGCCGCCGGCCCCGCCGGAAAGGGCGTCATCGACATCACCACAACGCCCACCCAGAACCTGGCCAACCTCGCCGAAAGAAAGGGCGCCAATATCGACGATCTGACGGCCATCATCCTCGACCGCCCGCGCCACGAAGAGATCATCCGTGAGGTCCGCGGCGCCGGCGCACGCATCCGGCTCATCGAGGACGGCGACGTCGACGCCGCCATCGCCACCTGCAAATCCGACAGCGGCATCGACATCCTCTTCGGCATCGGCGGCGCCCCCGAGGGCGTCCTCGCCGCCGCCGCCCTCCAATGCCTTGGCGGCGACATCCAGGGTCAATTGATGTTCTACGACGACTCCGACCGCCAGCGCGCCTACGAGGTCATGGGCGAAGACGCCGACATCGAGGCCGTCCTCACCCGCGAGGATCTGGCCCATGGCGAAGTCCTCTTCGCCGCCACGGGCGTCACCTCCGGCGGCATGCTCGACGGCGTCCGCTTCAGCGCCGGCGGCTGCCGCACCCACTCCATCGTCATGCGCTCCAAATCCGGCACCGTCCGCTTCATCGAAGCCATCCACAACTTCGAACAAAAGCCCCACTACACCCACGACGGCTACCACGAGAAGATGGAGCGCATTTGAACACCCGGCAAGCGACGCCACGGCATTAGTTCCTCAACGTTGCTCCCCCACCGGCATCGAAGCTACGACGGTCTCGGTCGGGGTCCTCCCTACAGCAACCACAGAGCGTACATTGCCTCTTTCGTAGCCCCGGCTGACCGAGCGGAGCGAGGGAGTCCGGGGTCCTCCCTACAGCAATCACCAAACCCACATTGCTTCTTTCGTAGCCCCGGCTGACCGAGCGGAGCGAGGGAGTCCGGGGTCCTCCCTACAGCAACCACAGAGCGCACATTGCTTCTTTCGTAGCCCCCGGCTGACCGAGCGGAGCGAGGGAGTCCGGGGTCACGGACCGCTGGCAGGCCGCATAGCCCCCAAGATTACCCTTACCAACGATGGTGACATTCAGGGGTATATGCACAGAGTCCCGCCGCGCTCACACGACCGCGATACTCCGGCCCGAGCCAATTCGACCCCTTTGCTCCAGGAAAATCGAAAAGCTACTCTTCGATCTCGGACTCCGCCCAAACCAAGCGACTCTTCCTTGATTTCAGCGCAAATAAAGGACACGAAATGCCTACAAAACAACACCTTTTGCTCGCCGCGTTCGCAGGATTAGCCATCGCCGCGGGCATAACCAACATCAGTCACGCGGACTGTCCGCGGGACTACGTATATGAGAGCTGGGAGCTCCAATTGATGGATGTGACAATCGACGGTGAGCCTACCACGCAGTGGGAAGGCGATCCAGATACAGTGATCTCGCTGGCTCGTCCAGAGCCCAGCGCAATTATTGTCACAATCGAAGAGGAAAATAACGACGAAACCACGGAGATAAGGTTCGTCCCCGAAAGAATACCGGCGGAGTTGCTCAATTGAATCGAGCGACCAATCATACACGGGTAAAGGATAATAGATGTCACAACGATTCATCGCGCTGCTTTGTTTCGCCTCCGTCGCCTTCTCGCTTAGTTGTAGCGATCTGGAAGATTGCCCAGAACCGGAACTCGACCTCAAAATTGTCGAAGGACACGAACTTGTCCGATCCGATGAGTGGGGGAACCCGACGAAGAAACCATATATTGCCGAGGAGACCTATATTCGCACCCTACCCTCCTCGAAGGTAGAAATCATCTACCGAGAAGACGACGAGATAATCGTACAGACCTACGAAGTCGTCGAGCGCTCAACGACAGTCGTGTCCAATTTGATCGGACAGTAGTCGGGGCGATGCGCCGCTTCATGACCGCCACGCGTCTTGCCCACTCGATCCAGATAGCGGTACCAATCTCATCACACGCCCTGGAGCCGATAACATCATTGTTATCGGAGCGCCGAAAGGCGCTGATCACTGCTGGTGGGGAGTTAATTTCGATGGTCGTCTCACCGGAAGCGATTGCTCCGCGGCGCATCGCCGAGGGGATGCGATGACAGGATGTCATCGGCTCCATCGCTCATTACTCCCCAGGCCGTCGTGGTATGATCAGATTGCGGGGTACGCACCCCACAAAAGGGTCGC